>CAMENK010000057.1 GCA_945928335.1 uncultured Bacillota bacterium | reverse complement strand
TACTATATAATTAAATTGACAAGCGATGATGGATGTGGAAAGTCCTAGGCTATATATTAAAAGAGATTCTTCTAGAATAAATTAGGTGGAACCGCTGGTTTTAAACTAGTCCTAATGTATAGGAGAATTTTTTCTTTAATTTAGGAGGTACAAAATATGATAATTAAAGGTGAAAGAGAGTTAGATAATAATATGATTGATTCATTAACATTTGATTACGATGAAATAAGAGTAGTGAGTTATAAAAATATAGATTATAAAAAAACTATGGGAAATGGTAGTATTATTAATAGACTAAAAGGAATGTCAAATGCAAAAAAAAGAAGTGAAATATTAGAATTGTTTTTAAGTAGTGATATAATTACAACTATATATAATTCAACCCAATTTAATAGATATGTAACAATATATACAAAGTATGGAAGAATATTAAATATTAAAGAAGAACATACTGATTTACTTAATATGGTTAATATAAAGTATGAAAATGATAGATTTAATGCTCTTCTAGGAAAAAATTATGATATTTACGATATAAAACAAAATAATAATAAAAGAAATTATAATGTATTTAGAATAGGAGAAAGAAAAACTTTTAGTGTTAATTTATCAAATAAAGATAACAATTCTTTTATAACTAAAATGTTAGATTTTATAGTTGAAGGAAACAAAGTAGAAAAAAGAGTATATGAAAAACACAATGCAAATGGAAAAATAACAGGAACATATATATATTATTTAGTAAAAGGTTCTAATAAAATAATTACTTGTGATCAAGCATATAAAAAATATGTAGAAGAATATATAAAACAACATATGGCTGTTCTAGAAGAAGCAAATAAAAGACAATTAAAATTGGAGGGATTTTAATGAATGATTTAACAATGGAAAAATTAGTTAACTTATGTAAACAATATGGTTTTATATTCCAAGGTAGTGAAATATATGGTGGACTTGCTAATACTTGGGATTTTGGACCTGTTGGAGTTGAATTAAAAAAGAATATTAAAAATGCTTGGATGAAAAGATTTATTCAAGAAGATGAAAATAATGTTGGATTAGATAGTGCAATTTTAATGAATCCAAAAGTATGGGAAGCAAGCGGGCATTTAGGAACATTTAGTGATCCACTAATTGACTGCAAACATTGCAAGACTCGTTACAGAGCTGATAAACTTATAGAAGATTTAGGTGTTAATGCAGGAGTTATGTCTAAAGAAGAAATGGTTGATTATATTCAAACTAATAAAGTAAAATGTCCTAAATGTGGACAAAGTGATTTTACTGGTATTAGAGAATTTAATCTAATGTTTAAAACTTTTCAAGGCGTAACAGAAGATAGCAAAAATGTAGTATATCTTCGTCCTGAAACTGCCCAAGGTATCTTTGTTGACTTCATGAATGTACAAAGAAGTATGAGACTTAAAGTTCCATTTGGAATAGGGCAAGTTGGTAAAAGCTTTAGAAATGAAATAACCCCAGGTAATTTTATATTTAGAGTAAGAGAATTTGAACAAATGGAATTAGAATTCTTTTGTAAACCAGGGACTGAATTAGATTGGTTTAAAATATATAAAGATAAATGTAAAAATTTCTTATTAGATTTAGGAATAAAAGAGGAAAATCTAAGATTAAGGGATCATGAAAAAGAAGAATTATCTTTTTATAGTAATGCTACTACTGATATTGAATATAAATTTCCATTTGGATGGGGAGAACTATGGGGAATAGCAAGTAGAACTAATTATGATTTAGGTAGACATATGGAAGTTAGTAAAGAAAGTTTAGAATATATAGACCCTGAAACTAATGAAAAATATATACCTTATGTAATCGAACCAAGTGTTGGAGTAGAAAGATTAGTTTTAACTACATTATGTAATGCATACGAAAATGAAACATTACATGATGGAACGACTAGAGAAGTAATGCATTTTCATCCATACCTAGCACCTTATAAAGTTGCAATACTACCTTTAATGAAAAAATACCATAGTGAAAAAGCTCTTTCATTATATAGAGAATTAAGTAAATATTTTATGACTACTTATGATGAAAGTGGTAACATAGGAAAAAGATATAGAAGACAGGATGTAATTGGTACTCCATTCTGTATTACAGTTGATGAAAATACATTAAATGAAGGTACTGTAACTATAAGAGATAGAGACACAATGAAACAAGATGTTGTTAAATTAGAAGATATTAAAAATTATATTGAAGATAAAATTAGATTTTAAACCGAAGGAAATTCTTTCGGTTTTTTTTCTAAAATTGATTGCACCTTGAAAATAAATATGGTAGAATTATCATAGTAAGAGAGTATATATGGAGGCTAGATAAAATGGGCTTAAATTTCAAATTATTTGAAACTAAAGAAGAAGATGTAGTTGATACAAGTGAAGATGAATATTATACAGTTAGTGAAAGTGATGCTAAAAAAGGTATTCAATCTAATAAAATGATATTAGTTGAACCAAGAGCATATTCAGAAAGTCAAACTATTGCAGATCACTTAAAATCCAGAAATAGTGTAGTAGTTAATTTTAAAAGAGTAACTAGTGATCAAGCCAAAAGAATAATTGACTTTTTAAGCGGTACATTGTATGCTATAGGTGGAGATTTACAAAAGATAGGTGAAGGAATTTACTTATGTACACCTAAAAATATAGATGTACAAGGTGAAATTACAGAAGATAATAATAAAAGTGATAATGGGGAAGATTGGTAATATTTAAATAAGAGGGTGTCCTATGAATAGTTTTGATACAGTCTTTAGGGGCTATGACAAAGAACAAGTTAAAAATTATTTAGATAAAGTTATAAAAGAGTATGAAAGACTTCTAAACGAAAAAAAAGATGCTGATAGAAAAATTGCCGATTTAGAAGAAAAAATGAAAAACTATAGTAACTTAGAAGATAAATTTACACGAGCGATTTTAACTGCTGAAAATGCAGGAGACGAAATTAAAAGAGTTGCTAGGGTTGAAGCAGAATCACTAATGAATGATGCTAAAAGAAATGCTAATAGAATTATAAATGATGCTTTAATTAAAGCGGAAAAAGCAAGTGATGAAGCAGACAGACTTAAAAGAAATACTACTCTTTTAAAAAGAAGACTCAAAGCTATTATTGAAAGTCAACTTGAAGTAATAGAAGAAATGGACAGACTCAATTTTAAAGATGAAGAAAAATATTAGTCACTTAGGTGACTTTTTAAGTAGGTGAATTATGAAAATATTAAAAAATATTATAGATTTTATACTTTCTTGGAAAGTAATTGGACCATTCATATATATAATAGTAGGGCTTGTACTTTATAATATTATAATTAGTATAATAAATAGACTTGTTTCTAAAAGAAAAAAGAAAACTAATCATAAAAAAGAAGATACTGTTATAAATCTAATCAAAAATGTTATAAAATATCTTATTATAATTATTGTAATACTTATGATATTAGAAGTATATGGAGTAAATACTACTAGTATATTAGCTAGTTTAGGAATAGTTGGTGTAGTAGTTGGACTTGCTTTTCAAGATACAATGAAAAACATGCTCGCGGGTATTTTTATAATTTTTGATAATAGATATAATGTAGGTGACTTTGTAAAGATAAATGACTTTAGTGGAACAGTAGTTAATTTAGGACTACAAACTACTAAAATACAAGCTTATACTGGAGAAATATTTACAATATCCAATAGTAGTATAAGTACTGTAATTAACTATAGTGAAGCAAACACTAGAGTAATGATAGACTTAGGTGTATCTTATAATACAGATATAAATAAATTAGAAAAAGTTTTAAATGGATTAAATAATAAAATTTCTAAAATAAGTGATGTAAAAGGGGACTTAGAATTACTTGGATTAGATTCATTTAATTCAAGTGATATGACTTACAAAATAACAGTATTATGTAATCCGAACACACACTTATCTGTTAGAAGAAAAATACTTAAAATTATAAAAGAAGAATTTGATAAGAAAGGCATTGAAATACCATATACTCAAATAGATTTACACTTAGTTGAAGATAAAACAAAAATAAAAAAGATTGACAAAAATTAATAAAATTTGGTACTATATCAAATCGGGTGATTTTGATGCAAAACAAAAAAGATGAGCAAAATATATATATTGAAAAACTAATAAAAATAGAAGGAAAATCATTTGAAACTTACTCAACAGGATTAATACACACAGATGAAATTAACCCAAAAGAATTTATAAATGATGATGATATTGTTGCTGTAAGATATGCAAAAAGAGTTTTTGATTCTTTTAATGGAAAGACACACTTTGAAAAATTGACAGATTGGATATATTTTGGACAAAGAGTTACATTTGAAGAATTACAAAAATATCATAGAAATAAACCTTATTATAAACAAGCACATTATTTAACTAAAAAAATGAAATTATTGCCTCTATGTAAACGTGGTGAATATATGTATTTAATGGGAATATTTGATTTAACATTTAAAGAGTATAATGCCATTTATACAGATGCAAATAAATTAGTAAGAGTTTTGAAATAATGCAAAATTTTTGAATTGAGGACAGTAAAATGTCTTTTTTTCTTTACTTTGAATATAATAATATGGTACAATACTTTTGGCTTTAGAAATAAACACCTTTATGGATTACATTTGCTAGTGTCCTTAATGGATGCAAATGTTTAGAATTAAAGGGAAGAATTAACGAAAGGAAGAGTGAAAATTATGGCA
>CAMENK010000056.1 GCA_945928335.1 uncultured Bacillota bacterium | reverse complement strand
TACTAATCTCTTTATTTATATTAAATTCAAAAGTTTTAGTATTATGCTCATATTCCTCTCCATCAATAACCCAACTAGGAGGAATCTTATCAAAAGTCACTTTAAAATTATTAGTTTTATAATATTCAACTCCTGGCATATTTTTAACTTTACTAGTAAGTATCATACTAGCAATTCTAACAAGTTCTGGTTTAGTCTTGGCAGAAATTAAAATAACCTCAAATTTATCATCATCTAATTTAATATCAGAATAAATATTATTAAACCCTCCCATACGACAAGTATTGGTAACAAAAACAAAAGAATATGTTCCACTTTTTTTAACGCCGTCTATTTCATATGTCAAATCAAATAATTTTACACTATCTTTAAGTTCACTTAATGCGTGAAAAAAATAAGCAAGTCTTCCATATTTCTTCTTTAAATTTCTAGGAGTATTGTATGAAACATCAACATAACTTCCCAAACAAGCAACATATACAAAAGGTTTTTTATTTATAAGACAAACATCAATATTCTTAACTGAACCACTTAATAACATTTGAGCATTTACCATCATATTTTTAGTAAAACCATACATAGTACCAACATCATTTACAGTACCTACAGGTAAATGAGCCATAAGAATCTTATTATCTCGCAATAAATTTCCAGTAACACCTTCATTTAACGTTCCATCTCCACCACAACAAATAACTAAATCAGTATCATCTGATAAATTTTTAACAATTTTTGTAGCATCTTTAGGCGCAGATGTAGGACACATTATAGTTTCATATTCATTAACTGCCAAAATAGAAGGTAAATTTCCAATATCTTTCTTATCCTTTGGCCTTCCACTTTCTGGATTATATACCACAGCACATTTTTTCATAATATTCTCCTCTACACGTAAAATAATTATACAATTTTTTAATATGCTTTTCAATATAAGAAAAGTAGTCACAAGACTACTTTACAATTTAAGTATTTTTATATCATCTAAACTTTCCTTATAAAAACTAATATAAATGTTATTATCAACAAATACTTTAGCACTTACTAGTTCATTAGCATATGCATTTAATATACTTTTAGCTTCACTAATTGCTACCCAATGTAACTTTAATTGTTTTATCTTTTCCATCTCTATTAACAACGATATCTACACTTTCATCTGGATTAAAACTATAAAGTCTATATCTAAATTCAGCAATATCGCTTACTTCAAATTCACCTATTTTTATTATTACATCACCTTTAACTAATCCAGCTTCATCTGCAGGACTTTTACTTTCAACATCAACAACAACTACCCCTTCAGTAATATCTTCATCTAATCTAATTCCAGTATATTTTAATTGATATGTACTTGTAACATTAAGCATGCTAACTCCTAAATAAGGTCTTTTTATAACACCATCAGTCCTCAAACTTTCAGCATACTTTAAAACATCCTCAATAGGAATTGAAAAACCTAATCCTTCTACAGTATCTTTTACTATTTTTAAATTATTTATTCCAATAACCTCACCATTTATATTACATAAAGGTCCTCCACTATTTCCAGGGTTTATAGCTGCATCTGTTTGCATAACATTTAAAATATAATCTGCATCATAATTACTTACACTAACACTTATAAGTCTATCTTTTCCACTTAAAATACCCTTTGTAACAGTATTTTTAAATTCTTTTCCCATTGGACTTCCAATAGCAAATACTGTATCACCAACCTTAACATCCTTACTATTACCCATAGTTGCAACACCTAATATAGTATCTTTAGAAACTTTTAAAATAGCTATATCGGAATATTCATCACTACCTACAACTTCAGCTTCAGCAGTAGTAGAATCACTATATATTATCAATATCTCATTTGTAGTTATAACATGATGATTAGTTAAAATATATCCATATTTATCATCAGTATCATAAACAAATCCAGTTCCAGTTCCAACAAGTTCACCTTCTTGATAGGTTTCAATAACCACTACAGAATCATCTATCTTTTCTACGCTTTCACTAATACCTGTATCAGAAATAGTAACATTCTTTTCAGTAATAGTTTTAACTACTTCTTTAGGAAAAAAATATACTCCTGCGCATACTAAACCTGCACCAAATATAAAACATAAAATTCCAGTAATAATATACCCTATTTTCTTTCTCATATATATCGTCTCCTATTCCATATACATTATATCTTTATAATTAGGTGGAAAACCCATAGCGTCTAAAACATCATCTATACTTATTGTATTTATCTTACCGCACAATCTATCAAGCTCATAATTTATTTCATTCATCATCATTTTAAAATCCACTTGTGTTAATAATCTCTTTAAAATAATAATCAATGCAAAAATATCATTTTTTCCATAAACATACTCATCATTCATTTTATCAATTTGTAACATACTATGATATTTATTATCAGGTATCATCCTTTGTGTAAAATGATTAAAAACTATATCTTCATGAGCACATAAATTTCTGTAATTAGCTAGTATTGGTAAATATATTTCCATATCATTAGCATCTATTTTATAAACACTTGCAATAGAATCTTTATCTTCTTGTTTTAAAATACTAAACATTTCACTCATAAGTCCAAAACTTATAACTTTAATACCAATCCATAAAGGTATATATCCATAATTTTCCATATAGTGACTAGTTGCTCCATGTTGTTTTCCATTAACTCTAAATTGTCTTTTAACTTTTCTAATCAAATCATTTATTTGTTTAGTCTTACTTTTATCATTATCAAAGTTCTTAACATTTAAATAATCTCTTTCTTTATAACCATAACTCTTACTCAATGTATAACTAAATATAGATTTATAGTTATTTTCCACAATTAGAATATTTTTAAATATAATATTTCTAAACATTCTATCAAACACAAATAAACTATATATTTCATCAAATGTAGTTCCATCAATAAATTTTCTAGAACTATCATGTTTTAAAAACAAATGTCTATATCCCATTATAAAGAAATAGTTTTCTCTTAAAAGAACATTCTTAGCATATTCTATATCATTTATAACTAATCCCTTATTTTTTAATATTTCAATTTGCTCATCTAAATTTTTAAATACTTTATTATTACTTATCAACCCTCGTCACCTATAATAGATTGTATCACAAACTAATAACTTTAACCACAAATTTCACATATATTTTATTTTTTAAATTTAAATATATATTTAATAAAAAGATTAACATATAAAAAGTCCGAATATAACGGACTTTAAAATGTAAAAATTTAGAATTTTATCTTTTACTAAATTGTGGTGCACGTCTAGCTTTCTTAAGACCATATTTCTTACGTTCTTTAATTCTAGAATCTCTAGTAACCATTCCAGCACCTTTAAGAGTTGGTCTATAACCTTCTTTATCAACTTCCATTAAAGCTCTAGCAATACCTAATCTAATAGCGCCAGTTTGACCACTGAAGCCTCCACCCTTAACAACTACATCTACATCATAACTATCAGCAGTTCCAGTTAATTCTAAAGGTTGCTTTAAATCCATAACCAAAGTCTCATAAGGCATATATTCATTAACATCTACACCATTAACAGTAATTTTACCTTTACCTGATTTTAATGTTACTTGAGCTACACTTCTTTTTCTTCTACCAGTAGCTGTATAAACTTTATCTTTTGCCATAGTCTATTTTCCTCCTATAATTCAATTTTTTCTGGCTTTTGAGCTTCATGTTTATGTTCAGAGCCTTCATAAACATATAAATTTCTAAACATATCTCTACCTAAAGTATTCTTAGGAAGCATTCCTTTAACTGCTCTTTCTACCATTTCAACTGGATAATCCTTTTTCATAGTCTTTGCAGTTCTTTCTCTTAAACCACCTGGAAATCCACTATGATTGTAATAAACTTTTTTATCAAGTTTATCTCCAGTAAGATTAACCTTACCAGCGTTAATAATAATTACTGCATCTCCACAATTAACATGAGGTGTAAAAGTAACTTTATGTTTACCTCTTAAAATATGTGCAGCTTTAGTAGCAACTCTACCAAGATTTTCTCCTTCAGCATCAATAAGATACCATTTAGTAGAAACATCTTCTTTTCTTAACATAAATGTTTTCATAATATCTCCTTCTTCTGTCCTTATATATATGACTTCCCACATCAACGATACAAGAACTTAAAAAATGTACCGAGTATCATTATACATAAACCTACGCATAAAGTCAAACAAAAATTCAAGAAAATTACATATTTTATACAAAAAAACGTAAAATTAAAGAGTTGACAAACTTATCTTATCATTATAAAATTAAAAATAGATAAAAGAATAAAAAAATGGAGGAATAATAAATGAAAAAAAGAAGTAATGGAGTTTTAGTAATAATTATAATAATGATAGTTCTTTCTTTAGCCGGAGGAATATTAGGTTTACTAGCAAGTATGAACAAAACAAATAATCCTATAAATCCTAAACCAAAAGAATATACTATATCATATAAATATTATATAGATAGCGAAGAAGTAAATGAAGAAAAAATAAAAAAAGTAAAAGTAAATGAAACAACCTGTGATACAACAATAAATCCAACTTGTATAGAGCAAACTCCAACAATTAAATTTGATAAATATACTTGTACTAATGATGTTAAAGGTGAATGGAATGATACAAATTGGGAATTTACTCCTAATTTAACAGCAAATACAACATGTAGATTATATTTTACTAATTTAATTCATAATGTTAAATTCACAGCAAGTAATGGTATACTTCCTTCTAATGGTTTAGAAGAGTTAGTTCAAAATAAACTTGGAGAAGACACTACAATAACAATACTTCCTACAGAAGG
>CAMENK010000055.1 GCA_945928335.1 uncultured Bacillota bacterium | reverse complement strand
ACTCGAACCTGCGACCGCCCGGTTATGAGCCGGATGCTCTAACCAACTGAGCTAAAGGTCCATCAACATAGATAATAATACACTATAAAAAATAAAAAAGCAAGTACTTTTTAATTTTTTTATAACAATAAAAATAGTTTCTTTTTTTGAAACTATTTTTGATTATTTTCTTCTAATCTACATAATAAATCTATTTTAAACATTTCTTTTTGTGCATTAGCTTTACTTATCATAATACCTTTATAAGCAGTTAATTCTGACTTATGTCCATCCATTAAAATATCTTTAGGTTCCAAACCTGTAAGCATTACTACATTCTGTTCTTTATATACAGTATAACTTAATTTTACTTTACCATATACTTTTACAAATAAATTATCTGTAGGAAGTTGTAATTCATAACTTTCAGTTTTATCATGTTTATTTATAGATACAAGTTCTCCTAAAAACTCACCTTTTCTTAAACTTGGATAATATTCAAACATTAACTTTTTATAAGCCATCATGTTATATTTCTTTAAACTTCTTTCTAATTTTTTAAAATTATTTTCATCCAAATAATCTAATAAAAATCTACCTTTCATATTTACCTTACCCCCATTAACTGTTTAAATTATAACATATAAAGTACATTTTGTCAACATTTTGTATAAAATAAATTACATAAAATTTAAAAAGTACTTTAATTAGTACTTTTAGTTAATTCTTTTTCATTATTATATTGTCTTCTTAAACTATAAATTTTACCATTTATAGACATTATTCTTTTCTTAATTTCTTTCTTTTCCATTTCATTTTCATTTCTTTTTAAACTTTCTTGTAGTAAACGTTTTTCAGTCACTAACCTACTTATTTCAAAATCAATTTCTTTGTGATTCATAAATTCACCTACCTTGATAATCTTTTAATGATATCTTTACATTCAGAGGATATTCTAACATAAGGGCATTCTTCAAAAGCTTCAGCTATTTTAATGTTTTCAGAATTTATATGATAAGCTTTTTTACTATAATTACACTCAAATAATTTATCAGCATGTGAAGATAATCCGTAAGCACAAGTAAAATATCCACCTATACATCTTATATTATTAAGTTCTTCAATCATAAGTTTAATTATCCTAATTTTAATCTCATTACTTACTTCTGTATCTAATAAATTCTTAATTGATTTTTCATAATATTCTTTAGTCTTTTGAAACATACTAACACCTACTAAATGAATTATATAATATCAAATTCAAATAAAATTATCAACTAGTTTCTTCTATTCTCTCCTACTAATTCAATATCTTTAGTTAATTGTTTTATTCTTTCGATTATCCTTCTAGCTTTAATCTTATCAGAACTACTAGATGTTTCACTTAGATGATTCTCTAATTCATTTAAATTAAAATTAGAAGTAAAGAAAGTTATTTTTTCATTATCCATTCTACTTTGTAATAAACTTCCTAAAACTTCATCTCTAGCCCACATAGTATTATTTTCAGCACCAATATCATCTATCAAAAGAACATCAGCATTCTCTAATTCATTATATACAGATTCATAATTGCCAGTCTTATTACTAAAAGAATCTTTTAATTTTTTTAATAATATTGGATAATAGACACTTACACAATTATAACCCTTTCTAGACAATTCATTTAAAACAGCATTTAAAATATAACTCTTACCACTACCAAATGAGCCATGTAAATAAACTCCTTTCTTATTTGGAAATTCTTCCATAAACTCTTTAATATATTTTAATATTTCATATCTAGCTTTATCATCAGTATAAATATCTTTCATCCTAGCATTCATTAAAAATTTAGGAGTTTCATAAAAAGTAACTTTGCTTATATTTTTATCATTTTCTTTTTTATACTTACAAGGAACATATGAAAAAACTAATTCATCATTTACTATTACAGGATAATTTACACATCCATAAACTTCATTTTTACAATCACATAACCCCTTACAATTCTTACAATTATTTAACTCACAAACTGTATTTTGTAATTTAGTTGTATATTTCATTAAAGTTTCTTCTTCTAATCCTAATTTATAACATAAAAAAGCAAAATCTTTATCTTCCATTGCTAATTTATAATTCTTTCTAATTAAGATATCTAAATCTTTTTTCTTAGGTATTAAATTTTCTACATTATCCATTATGAAAACTCCTTAAAAAATCCTTCTAATTCAGTATCATTCATTTCTTCTTTTTCATGAACTTTTCCAAACCATTCAGGAATAGTTTCTTGTTTTTTTACATTAGACTTTTTAGTATTATTTTGCTTCAATTTTTTATATGTATTTTCTGCATATTCCATTGCTTCTTTAGCAGTTTTAAGATCAGCTCTTTTCCACTCACCAGCAATTACCTCAACATAAGACTTAACTAATCTATTATTCTGTGTTTTCAAAATAAAGTCTATTAAGACATTACAAACAGCTGGAGAAAATTGTAAATCAACTAGAATCATCTCTAATATTTGCATATCTTTACTTGTAGGCCTTACACCTTTATATTTGCTTTTTAAAAAATCATAAGGTTTAGTTGTTTCAAATACATTTAACAATCTATTTAAAGAATTATTTTCTTTTCTAGAACTTGATACTCTTTCACTTTTAAATAATAAAGTTGGAGACTTACCATCATTATTATATTCATAGTATTTTCTAACATTTTCTTTTAGTAGTTCTTTATCTATAAGACCTTTTTCATTTAAACTAATCTTTACTACATCTGACATCTCAATAGGACTCATTTTATATAAAAAATTTAAATTAGTTATTAGTTCTTTTATACTTTTAGTTAAAGCTTTAGGATTAAATAACCCCTTGGGCATACTACTAATTAAAGTATCAAAATCAAATTCATAAGAATAATTTAAATAGCCTTTTTCTTTCTTTAAAACCTCATCATCTTCTTTAAAATTCTCTATATTTACACTTTTAAAAGTTAAATCAAATGGATGAGTAATATCAATATAATCTTTTAAATTTAATTTAGGAACTTTAAAATAATTTTTAAGTCTTTTAAATTCGACATCTCCAACATTATTTTTAAGTACTGTACTAAATATAGGATGATTAAAAAACTCACTAACAGTTAAAGGACTATATAATTCATATACATAAGAATTTACATTTCCTTCCATAACATAAGTCTTTAAAAGGCCTATTCCTTCTAATTTAATTCTTGCTTTTTTAATATTTTCTAAACTTTATCCTAAATTAGTAACTAAATGATGATGCGTTAATTCATTACTCATATAATTATTAGCCTTTAACTCATTATAAAAAGTATTATAAAGTGTAATTGCCGTGTTACCTATAATAGGCATATAAAGCATACTTAAAACAAGTTTATCATAATCATTTAATAAACATTTATTAACTACTTGATAAATATCAGCAGGAAGTAAAGTTACACTTGTCATAATACCACCACATTTTTATTTTATATTAAACTAATTTTTTTTACAAGGTTATTCTAAGTATTTTTAAAAGAGTACATTTTAAAGTACTCTTTACATAAATAAATCTAAAGTTAATTGACTACTTTCAGGAAGTTCATCTAGTACACCAAGTCCTCTCATTCTATCAATTAAAGCTTGGCTTACTTTACCTCTTACTTGTAAATCTTCAATACTTACATAAGGTCTATCATTTCTTTCTTCTACTATTTTTAAAGCGGCAACATCACCCATTCCATCTAAAGTAGTAAATGGTGGAATAAGCCCTTTACCATCAGGAGTTATTTTAAACATAGTTGCATCACTATCTTTAATGCTTATATTTGCAAAATAGAAACCTCTTTCTACCATTTCATTACAAATAGTCAAACTAGATAAAGTACTTTCTTCTTTATTGCTTCTATCAAATCCTTTAGCTTCTAAAGCTTCGATTGCTTTTTTAATAGCAGATTTTCCTCTTATCATAGAATCTAAATCAAAATCGCTTTGTCTTATACTTAAATAAACCCTATAGTAATTTATTGGATGATATAATTTAAACCAGGCAACCCTTATACCATTGATAACATAAGCTGCAGCATGAGCTTTAGGAAACATGTATTTTATTTTTTCACATGATTTTATATACCAATCAGGCACATTATGTTCTTTTAATATTTCTTTAAATTCAACCCATTTTTCTGGATCTTTACCAACTTTTCCTTTACGTATAAACTCACTCATTTTAAATGCTTGTCCATTTGGTATACCAGCTTTTATTAAGTAAAGCATAATATCGTCACGACATCCAATAACTTTATCAAATTCACAAGTACCATCTAATATTAAGTCCCTAGCATTACCATTCCAAACGTCAGTACCATGGCTTAAACCAGATATTTTAATTAAATCTGCGAATTTTTGTGGTTTAATTTCTTCTAACATTTTAATAACAAAGTTAGTACCAAATTCAGGAATACCCAAAGTACCAGAATAACACTTAATTTGTTCTCTAGTTACACCTAAAGCTTCTGGTCCGTTAAATAGGCTTATTACTCCGCGGTCATCTAGAGGAATATCATTTATATCAATTTTAACATCATCACTTAAATATTTTAAAACAGTAGGATCATCGTGTCCAAGTATATCAAGTTTTAATACATTTTCTTCAATATCATGGAATTCAAAGTGTGTTGTATACCAAGCAGCTTCTGTATTTTCAGCAGGATACTGATAAGGAGTAAAATCAAATACATCTTTATAATCCGGAATAACTATAATCCCGCCTGGATGTTGTCCACTAGTACGTTTTATACCTGTTATACCTTGTGCCAATCTTTCTATCTCTGGTCTTCTCATAGTAATACCTTTATCTTCAGCATAAACTTTAACAAATCCATAAGCAGTTTTTTCAGCAATTGTAGAAACAGTTCCAGCACGATATACATTCACATCACCAAATAATACTTTAGTATAATTATGTGCTTCAGCT
>CAMENK010000054.1 GCA_945928335.1 uncultured Bacillota bacterium | reverse complement strand
ATCACTTAACTTTTCACCATCATCATAATATCTAGTACAAGCTTCAGTAGTTACTGTAAAACCTCTTGGAACAGGCAATCCAATATTAGTCATTTCAGCAAGATTAGCACCTTTTCCACCTAAAAGATTTCTTTTATCTTTGTCTCCTTCTTCAAACATATAAACATATTTTGCCATTTACTTCACCCTTTCTTTTAGCAATCAATATTTAGTACTTTTTCTAGGTAACATTTACCACATAAACTTTCATACGAAACAGTATGTTGATTATCAATTGCAATTTGTTCACCTGTTGTAACAAATTTACCATCTACTATTCTCGCATTAAATTTTGCTCGTTTTCCACATCTACATATCGTATATAGTTCTTCTATAACATCGGCTAATTCTAAAAGTCTTTTACTTCCAGGAAATAAATTAGTTTTGAAATCTGTCCTAAGTCCATAACATATTACTGGAGTATCATATTTTTTAGTAAATAAAAATAATTCATCAACTTGCTCACTATTTAAAAATTGTGCTTCATCAACTAGAATGCAAGAAATATTTTCCTTACTAGTCTCTTTCAAAAAAGATTTAAGATTATCTTTTTCTGCAATTAAATAATCTACCTTCCTTTTTAATCCAATTCTACTTGAAATACAATCCTCTGCTTTAGTATCTACGCTTGGTTTAATTATTTTTACTTTCATTCCTCTTTCTTCATAGTTATTGGCAACTTGAAGTAAAAGTGCACTTTTACCTGAATTCATCGCACCATATCTAAAATATAATTTACTCATTTATCCTCCCTCTTGGATGACTCTTAAAATATACCTCTTTTAGTCTTTCACTTGTTACATGTGTATATACTTGAGTTGAATTAATATTTTTATGTCCTAGCATTTCTTGAACACTTCTTATATCACATCCATTATCTAGTAAATGTGTTGCAAATGTATGCCTTAATGTGTGTGGACTAATTTTTAATTTAATAGATGTATGACTTATAATTCCATCTATTATTTTAGCCACACCCCTGGGAGTTATTTTATCACCATTCTTATTAAGTATCAAGAAATCAGAATTTTTATTGTCAAGTAATTTACATCTTAATCCTTTTATATACTTTTTTAATGTAATATCTGCACATTCTCCAAAAAAAGCAAATCTTTCGTATGAACCTTTACCCATAATTCTTATTTTTTTATTATCAAAGTCTATATCTGATATTTTAATATTTACAAGTTCACTTACTCTAACTCCTGTATCATATAATAATTCTATAATTAGATTATTTCTATCACCTAATTCACCATTTTTACTAATTTCTAGCATTTCTTCTAGTTCATTATATTGAACAAACTTGGGTAATAGTTTTTCTTTCTTCGGATACTTAATAGTACTCATAGGATTATTATTAACAATATTTTTTAGATTAAGATATTTATAAAAGCTTTTTAAACTACTTATTTTTCTACTTACAGTAGATGCTTTATTATTATGACTAAATAGTATATTCAAATATCCTTTTACATCTTCTTTTGTTACGTCTAATATACTTTTGTTTTTAAGATATTGAATAAATTCAGTTAAATCTTCATCATAATTTAATATAGTTAAACTTGAATAATTTTTTTCTTCTTCTAAATATTTTAAGAACTCATCCTTATATTTCATATTATCTCCTACATTTAAATTTTATATCAAACAAATTATTGTGTCAAGAAAAAAAGATAAAACTATTTTATCTTTTAGAAACTTCTACATTATTATCTATAAATTTAATACAAAATATTTCATTATTCATTGATTCGCCAGTTAATGGGTTTTCCATTATATAGCCACTATCATCTGTAGCTGATAAATATTTTAAATTTATCAATGTTCCAATAGTGACATCCGTACAATCTTCACTACTTAATGAATCTACATTATCAAGACCATATTTATAAGCAGCACTTTTAGCTAAAGATATTCTTTCATCATACATTTTTTGTTTTGTTTTAGTATCTTGATTAACTATATTGGGTATAACTAAAATAGCTAGTAAAAGAAGTAATGCAATAGAAATAACCAATTCTGTCAATGTAAAACCTTTTTTATTCATTACTATCACCTATTTATTAGTATAGCACATAATTTTTATTTAATAAATACCTTGTTAGTTTTGATAACTTTTGATATAATTAATAATAGGAAAGAATAGGGAGTGGGAATTTTGAAAGAATTTGATTTTGAAAAAATGCCTATAGTTGAAATAGCAAATGAGATCATTATCGATGCCGTTAATAAAGGCGCATCAGATATTCACTTCGATCCTGCTAAAGACGAATTAAAAATAAGATTTAGAATTGATGGTATTTTATCTGATTATAGTATTGTACCATCTAAGTATAAAAGAAACATGATAAGTCGTATTAAAATGATAGCGGAAATGAATATAATGGAAACTCGTTTACCTCAAGATGGCGCTATTAAAAGTAAGATTGGTGATAAATTACTTGATTTGAGAGTTTCTAGTTTGCCAACTAATAATGGTGAAAAAATAGTTATTCGTATACTTGATTATTCCATGAGTCTTGCTGGGCTTGATAATTTAGGTTTTAGTAAGGATGCAATGGATAAAATCAATAAACTTATTAAAATTCCTAATGGTATTATATTAGTAACTGGTGCTACTGGTACTGGTAAATCTACTACTCTTTATTCTATTTTACAAAAATTAAATACTGAAGATGTTAATATAATTACTGTTGAAGACCCAGTTGAAATGGACATTGCAGGAATTAACCAAGTACAAACACAGTCAGAAATTGGATTAGACTTTGCAACTGTCTTAAGAAGTATTTTGAGACAAGACCCTAATATTATAATGATTGGTGAAATTCGTGATGATGAAACTGCAAGAATTGCTGTACGTGCTTCAATTACTGGACACTTAGTTTTAAGCTCATTACACACTAATAATAGTTTAAATACTATTGAACGTTTAACTGATATGGATGTAGAAAGATATTTATTAGGTAGTTCTTTGGAAGGAATTATTAGTCAAAGACTTGCAAGAGAAGTTTGTAAGGATTGTAGAATTAAAAGACCTACTACTGATTATGAAAAAGCAATTTTTAAAACTGTATTAGGTAAAGAAGTTAATGAAATGTATGTTGCAAATAAAGAAGGATGTGCTAATTGCACTCATGGATATAAAGGAAGACTTGCAATACTTGAAGTTCTTATAATCAATGATAAAATTAAGGATGCTATAACTAATGGTGTTCCTAAACATGAATTAAAAGAATTAGTTTATAATGGTGATGTTGTAACATTATTACAAGATGGTCTTAATAAAGTTATTGATGGTGAAACAACTTTAGAAGAAATATTAAAAATAATAGATTTAGAAAATGATTTAAGTAGTTATAATGAAGATAATTTAAAATCTAATTTAAAGTTAGCACAAGATGTAACTGCTTCTGAAAATAAACAGACGATTCAACAGCAAGTAATAACTCCACAAGTAGAAACATTAGAATTTTAAAAACAACTACTCCAAGTTTTGGAGTAGTTGTATTTTTTTCTTAATCATAAGATTAAAAAATTTATTCCATAGATAACATAGTATATATATACAATTATTGTGCCTATTAAAATAAATGGTCCAAATGGAATTATATTATCTTTATTTTTATTTAAAATTAAACTTATTATTAAAGCTAATACACTGGATATAAATAGACTAACAAATGACATTAAAATATCACCAAAGGTTAATCCAACTATAGACATTAATTTTATGTCTCCTCCACCTAATGATTCTTTTTTAAATATTTTGTCTCCTAATATTTTTATTAAAAACATTATAAGGAACATTAATAAAGCAGTAATTGTGTATCTTAATATATCAAAATTTTCCTTTTCAAATATAAAGTGAATTATATACATGGCTATTACACTAATTATTATTACTCTATCACTTATATAATAATATTTAATATCACTTATCAAAGTAACAGATAGTATACTGAATAAAATAATTAGTATAAAGAAGTTTATTGTAAATCCGTATAATATATAACTTATTAGAAAACTTAATCCTGTAAATAATTCAATTAAGAAATAACTTATTCCTATTTTTTCTTTACAATAATGACATTTACCTTTTAAAAAGATATAAGAAAAAAGTGGTATATTCATATACCACTTAAGTGGTTTTTTACAATTTGGGCAAAAACTACTTGGCTTAATTGTATTTATTTTATTTGGTATTCTATAACCCATACAAGCATAAAAGCTTCCTAAGCAACAACCAATTATAAATATAAATATTTCTATTAATAATTCCATTTAACCACCCTAACCTAAAATTGAGAATCCTACGTTATACATTGGTACTAATATAGATATCATTATACTACCAACAATAGCTGCTAAAAATACCATTAATACTGGTTCCAATAAAGATTTAAGAGTATTAGCAAGGGATCTCTGTTCTCTTTGATAGTATGTGCTTACTTTTTCAAGCATTGAGCTTAGTTCTCCTGTGCTTTCTCCAGTTGATATCATATAATAAGCAAGCGGAGGTACAGCCCAGTTGTCTTTAAAGGATAAACTTATTTTATCTCCTCTTAATAAGTTAGAAATTGTATCATACATAAGCATTTTGTAAAATTCATTGGTAGTTATTCTACTAAGTATATCAATACTATCTGTAAGCAATATATTATTTTTATTTAATACAGCAAAAGTTTTAGCAAATAAATTCATTTCATTATATATTATTAGTTTGCCTATTACAGGTAAATGCATGTATATATATTGCATCAATGTTCTAAAGGCTTTTACTTTTTTATAAAGAATTCTATACAAAACTATGATAAATATTATTACTGCAATTATACTGATATATTCAGTTCTTAAGAATTTTGATAATTTTGATAAGAATAATGTTAATCCTGATAATTCAGTGTCTAGACTAGCATATACATTTTCAAATTGTGGTATTACATAAACC
>CAMENK010000053.1 GCA_945928335.1 uncultured Bacillota bacterium | reverse complement strand
TCACAGACATATATGGTATTACATATATTAATGGTACTATAAAAATACATAGGAATACCCAACCTAAAAAGCTTAGATTAAATACAAAATAATCTGCTTTATATCCATACATCATTCTTTTACTTTCTTTAATTACAGCCATTGTATCATTTTTCTTATTATCTGCAATAATATAATTAACCATAGAATAACTTAAAGCAGCAATTATACCTGGAATAATTAAAAGTAAAGACCATAAAGCAGTAAATATTCCTATTAAGATTGTAACTAAAAGTATAAGTAAAAATCTTTTATCATAAAAAGCAACTAAATCATTAATTTCAACATCACTTTTTCTTATAAACTTAAGCATATATAAAATTAATCCAACACTCATAGGTAGAATAGCAATTTCAAATGCTAAATTTAAAAAAGCATATAAAGAAGAACCTTGATCTACTAAAGAAGATAAAAGAAAACTAAACGCAAAAGTTATTGCATAAATTACTAATATTGGTTTCCAAATTGTCCACAAATTACCAGTCAATCTCTTTTTTGCTTCCTCTTTTATAGCAGCACGATTTATTACACCATTATTAGAAAACTTAGGAGTCTCTTGTTTAGCATCGCAATTTTCACAAAAACCATTAGTCTCACTTAAATCTCTACCACACTTAGTACAAAACTTACCCATTCTTCTCACCTCCTAAACTAATTTATTTCCATTATTATCAACTGATATAGCACCAGTTAACAAACAAATAAATTCAATAAAAGCCCATATAGATGAAATAATTGGTCCGAATATAAATATCCATCCTACTAAAGTTAATAACAACTGAGCAACTCCTTTACCAATATAACCTAAGTAAAAATTATGAACACCTAAACTGCCTAAAAAGAATGCAAATAAAGCAGCTACAACTTTACTTTTAGAACCCTCTGGTATATTTAATACTCCTTTATTTTTATGAACCATCTTTCCACAATTTAAGCAAACATCAGCACCTTCATCTAATTTATAACCACAATTACTACAATAATTATTATTCATAAATTCCTCCATTTATACATTAAACCTAAATAAACAAATATCTCCATCTTGCATAATATAATCTTTTCCTTCAAGCCTTGCTTTTCCAGCCTCTTTAACTTTTAATTCACTTCCATATTTAATTAAATCTTCATAGCTCATTACTTCAGCCTTAATAAAACCTTTTTGAAAATCAGTATGAATAATACCAGCACACTCAGGAGCTTTCATACCTTTTTTAAAAGTCCAAGCTCTAACTTCATCACTACCTACTGTAAAAAATGTATTTAAACCAAGAATATCATAAGTAGTCTTAATTAACTTATCCAAACCACTTTCTTCTATGCCTAATTCATTCAAGAAAACTTTCTTTTCGTCATCAGGAAGTTCAACTAACTCACTTTCTATCTGAGCACACATAGGAATAACTTTAATTCCTTCCTTTAAAGCATATTCTTTAACTTTATCTATATATTCATTACTTCCATTAACTAAATCAACTTCATTAACATTAGCAAGATAAATCATAGGTTTTAAAGTAATAAAATTAAATGCTTTAATAAATTCTTTCTCCTCATCACTCAAATCCAAATCTCTTAAAGGTTTACCTTGTACTAAAAAATCTTTACATCTATTTAATATATCAACTTCTTTTAATAATAATTTATCATTCCCTGTCTGAGCTTTTTTAGTAATTCTCTCTAATCTAGAATTTATTATTTCCAAATCACTAATGCCCAATTCTAAATTTATTATTTCAATATCCCTAATAGGATCAACACTACCTTCTACATGTATGACATCCTTATCTTTAAAACATCTAACTACATGAATAACTGCATCAACTTCTCTAATATGACTTAAAAATTTATTTCCAAGTCCTTCTCCATTACTAGCACCTTTAACTAAACCAGCTATATCAGTAAACTCATATTGTGTTGGTATACACCTTAAAGGCATATACATTTTTTCTAAAGTTTCTAATCTTTTATCAGGAACTACTACTGTTCCTAAATTAGGATCTATAGTTGCAAAAGGATAATTAGCAGCAAGTATATTCTTTTTAGTTATTGCATTAAAAAGTGTACTTTTTCCTACATTAGGCATTCCAATAATACCCGCTTTTAAAGACATAATAATTCCCCCATTCTAAAATACTAAATTTGAAGAAGCTCCTATACCTATAGGTAATCCTAAAGTATAAAAACCTACAATTAGTATAAACCACATTATTGCCATCGCAATACCATAATCTTTCATATATTTGAATGAATTTATTATACTAACTTGATTATTTTTATCATATTTTTCCAAGTAAGCTATGTAAATAACATAATATATCATAATTGGTGTAAAAGCCATAGATAAACTACTACCTGCAGTAAATACTATCTGTGCAAATTCAGGACTAATACTTGCATTCATAAATGTAGGTACTACAGTAGCGCTCATAACTTGCCATTTACTAACTAATCCAGTATAGAAAAATCCAGAAATAATTGAAATAACAAATAATAATATGATTAAACCTAAACCACTAAAGTTTAAAACATCTATAAGTTTAGTTAACAAAGCAACTAAAACTAAACCAATATTACTTTTATCTAATACACTTATAAATATACTAGCTACAAATATTAATACAAGTACACTACCTATACCATCTAGACTATAACTTAAACACTCACCAATTTCTTTATTATTTTTAATATTTTTAGCTACAAAACCATAAACAAGTCCCATCAAAATAAATAAGAATGTAATTATAAATACAAATCCTTGATTAAATAAAGAACCCTCTCCAAACAATTTATCTATATAATAAACACCACTAGAATCTAAAAGTCCTCCACTAAGAGGTAAACCAGGAATTATCATCCATACTAAAATAAGTGTATAAATGATTCCAGCACCTATAGAAAGAACTAAACCTCTTAACTCTCTATTGCTAAATTTAACTTTATCTAAAGTTTCAATTTCATCAAACTCATATTTACCCAACTTTGGCATAACCTTTTTCTCAGTAATTCTAGTCATAAAAATAGTAGCAACTATCAAAGCAACAATCATAATAAATAAACCAAAAAATTGATTTATAGTATAATTTTTATCTATAACTTTACTAGCTGTTAAAGTTAAATTTAATAATTTAGTATCAGTACTATTTAAAAATATATTTATTGCATACCCTAAACTCATTCCTGCAAAAGATGCTATAATACCTCCAAAAGGATGCCTATGACCATATTTAAACAACATAGCGCCTATTGGTAAAAGTAATACAAATCCAACATTTCCAAATAAACTTAATAAAATACTTAAAAATATAAGAGTAAAAGTTATACTATTTTTACTAAAACTCTGAGTAATTATTGTAAAAAATGTTTTAGCAAATCCACTTTTCTCCAATACACCTATTCCAATTAGTATAATAATAAGACTACTCAAGGGTGCAAAATTAACAAAATTAGAAGCAGTATTTGTAAGAATATACTTTATACCTTTAACACTTAACATATTTTCAACTTGTATTACATTATTTTGAATAGTATTAGTATATGAATTAACAGTACTATACTCAGCTTGTAAATCAAATAATGAAAAAATAAAACTTAGTAATATAACAACAAATGTTAATATTATAAATACAAAAATAGGACTAAATTTCTTATTTTTCATCTTCCACCACTTTCTTTAACTTGCGTTCAAACTCAATTCTATCCATCATAACAGTTCTCCCGCAATTAACACATTTTAACTTAATATCTACACCTAACCTAACAATTTCCCATAAATTAGTCCCACAAGGATGAGGCTTTTTCATAATAACTTTAGTATTTAGTGTATATTTCATACTATCACCTAATCTAAATTAATTTTAATATCTAAAATTTCTAATATTCTTTCTAAATCTTTATCATTATCAAATGGTATAACAATATTCCTATTATTTACCTTAACCATAGTACCAATTTTTTCTCTCATAACATTTTGAACAACTAAATGATTCTTATCTTTAATATTTTGTCTCTTAATTGTTACCTTCTTTTCAAAACCATTATTATTTATTTCATCTTCAAGAGCTCTTACACTCATATTTTCTTTAACTATTTTATTAGCCATATCAAATATTTGAATTTCATCATTCAACTTACTTAATGCACGAGCATGCCCCATAGATATTTTATCATTTAATACCATATCTTGAACTTTTTTAGGTAATTTTAATATACCTAAAATATTTGTAACATGACTTCTACTTTTTCCTAATTTTTTAGCTAATTCATCTTGAGTTAAATGCATTGATTCAATCATATTTTTATATGCCATTGCTTCTTCAATTATATTAAGATTTTCCCTCTGAATATTTTCTAGAAGCGCTATTGTCATCATCTCATCATCAGTGAAATCTCTTATAATTGCTGGAATAGTTTTTAGTCCTGCTCTTCTAGCAGCAAGAGTTCTTCTTTCTCCAGCAACTATCTCATAACCCTTAATAGTACTTTTCTTTACAATAATAGGCTCAATTACACCAAATTCTAAAATACTATTAGTTAATTCTTCAAGTTTTTCATCATCAAATACCTTTCTAGGTTGATAAGGATTACTTCTTAAATCGTCTAAATTTATCTCCTTAACATCATCTTTAGAAGTATCTTCAACTATAGTTTTTTCAAAATCATTAAATGTAAATGATTCATTACTGAACAGTTGCTCTAGACCCTTCCCTAGAGCTTTCCTCTTTGTTTCCATTTCTTTCAATCACTTCCTTTGCTAAATTAATATAAGCAAGCGCACCTCTACATCTTGGATCATACTCTAATATAGGTTTCCCATGACTTGGAGCCTCAACAAGTCTAACAAGTCTTGGAATAATAGTATTAAATACTTTTTCTTTAAAGAACTTTCTAACATCTTCAACTACCTCTAGTCCAACTAAAGTTCTACCATCAAGCATTGTTAATAAAACACCTTCAATATCAAGTTTAGGATTTATTTTACTTTGTGTAAGTAAAATTGTATTTAATAGTTGAGT
>CAMENK010000052.1 GCA_945928335.1 uncultured Bacillota bacterium | reverse complement strand
AATACATACCATACTTGATTAAATTGTTCACACCATGCTGAAGATGATGTGCCTGAACTTGGACCATCTACATTATTTGAACCAATACTCCCACCACTAGTATCAGTTTCTTGTGTAATTTCTCCAGGTACAGTAGGTTTAATATTAGGATTGACCAATATCATTAATGATTTATTAAATTCTGTTTGTTTTAACGTTTTAGCTTCTACTTTATTAAAACTTGTAAAACTTATAAATAAAGCTATGAACAAAACTAAATATTTTTTCAACTTCATAAAACCCTCCTACATCTTAAATATACCTAATAACTTATCTTTAGCTGATTCACTAGTACCACTTGATGCTTGTTTAGTAAATCCTAATTTAGCTAATAAATTATCTATTTCTTGATGATAATTTTCTCTATCATTCATACTTGGTATATTTGCATACACTTTACATCTTGCCTCATATTCAAAGTCAGGCAACTCACTATTTGTTACATAACTTTGATTTAATATTATTTTATCATTACTATGTTTTTCAAATATTCTTCTATCTCTTTTTAACATTTTATTTAATTTTAATATTGATGGTTCAACTAAACATAATACATTATTGCATATATCTGGATCACTATAATTATTTAAATCAAGTAAAATTATATTATAATCTCTTCTTTTCATTATTTCCTTAGGCAAATCCAGACTTGTAGTATGTATCATTTCTTTATCATCAAAGTAAGTAAAATCTCTTTTATCTACTTCCATCGCGCATACACTATAATTAGTTTCTAGATTTTTTTTCATCATATATATAAGTGTAGTAGCGCCTGCTCCTTCAGTTAAACTTTTCACGCCTATTACTCTAGTTGTTCCTCCTAAATCATCTCCGTAACTACCTTCTAAATTCATATTATGAATATGCGCTACATCTCTATATGAGTTTGGGTTTTGAAGCAAGTAATTTATACCATCTACATTTCTAGTAAAATTATAAATACCCATAGATATTAATTTTGATAAATAAGCACTACTAGAGCTTTCTTCACTATCATCCAAAAGTAATATTACTTTCCCCATATCTAAGTTTATACTCAATTTTTGTAAGTTATCTAGATTTGTATAATCTTTAATTGCTGTTATATCTAATATCATTCTATCAAAATAGAAATTTGTGAAATTTTCTATTATATCATTAACATCATAAACGCCTTCTAAAGATTTTATTACAGGTATATCTAAACTTAATAACATTTCTTTATATTTATTTGCTATTATTACATTCATGTTAAACCTCCTCGTATTTAATCATTAGTATAATACAATACTTTTGTTTCGCCTTTAATAGGTATTGTAAATGTTTGCCATATTAAAGGTATTTCTATATTTATAAAAGATGTAACTTTATAATAAGCACCATTGCTAGTAGCAATTTTTTTAACACAATATCCACCTTCATGCCATTGTATATCTTCTTCACATTTGTCAACACCAATTGTTGTAGTAGTATATCCTGTTTTTCTCAAATAGTAATAAACTTTTTCTTCAGTAGTGCTTCCACCTCTATTTAAGGTTTCATCAGATTCTGCTGATATATTACTACCACTATATTCACTAAATCCATCATTTTCTTCAATGGTATTTATTATAAAATTTTTAACTTTAAATGCCTTGGTATAGTTTATTGAAAAGGCTAAGAAAGCAGAAAAGAGTACTATAAATAGTACTACAAAGCCCAACAACCAAGTTCCACCTATTGACTCTCTCATTTATAATACTCCTTTTTTTATTTTATTTAGTCATTAACAACAATGTCTCCTGAACATCCTTTAGATGTATCATCACATTTACATACCCAACAGCTAGTTTTGTCACTTGATGTGTTACATGTAGAAGAATCTGTTGATTTTGTAGCTTTATATCCTGCACCATAAGTATTGCAAGTTTGTTGAACTATAGTTCTTTGAATCATTGGCCATACAAACGCATAGAATAAAGCTGCTACAGCTGCTATTGCTATTACAGTGATAACTGTCATGTTTAATTCACCAGTTGCCTCTTTCATTTATATCCTCCTCCTTTATTTTCTAAAATTATTATACCTTAATTTTTTTGTATTATCAATATTTTGTTATTTATTAGTATTTTTTTTAGTTTTAGTCTTTACACTTTTTTGATTTTTCTTTACACTTGTAGTTTTCTTTTTATTTTGTTCCTCTATTTTTTTAATTCTATCTTCTTTAATATTTTCTAAATTACTATATGGATCTTCATCAAGCATTTTAGATAATATTTTCTTAAACTGTTTATCTGTCATAAATAATTCTATAAAGTTTTCTATAGATAGTAAAAATCCAAAAGTTATGAAGTAATAAGCTATCATCATAGTTTGTACAGTTATTTCTTTAAATAGGTTTATTGTTGTTAGTAAACCTAAAACTCCAATAACAAATGTTATTATAAACTTAATTATCCACATAAAGTTTTCTTCTTTTTTTAGAGTGAATATTTTATAAATACGATTCATTATTTCTAGAATAGTAAAGATAGTCATTCCTATTCCTAATATCATTAGTACATTATCATTTTTAAATAAGAACAAGAATGTTGCAGTAATAACACTTATTAAAGCTAATAAAAGTATTTCATAATCTCCTTCTTTTCTTTTAATAAAATATGCTAATATTGATAAAAAAGCTAATACATAGAATAGTATTGATATATATAATACTATTTCAACAAGTCCAAATGATTTAAATATCATTATTATTATGCCCATTATCATAATTAACAAACTTAATAATACTTGTGTTATTAAAGATAAATCAGAATTTTTTAGTGTTTTTTTCACTTTTAACCACCTCTATTCTATAAGTAATTTTACAAAAAATATAAATTGTTGTCAATTCTTTTATATATAGTTAAATAAATATAAAAGAGGCACTTATAAATCGTGTCTCTTAAAAGTTTATATGTGATTTTATAGGTTTTTGAGGATTAAATATTTATTGTTACAATTTTTCTTTTCTTCATTTTCACCTTCTTTCTGATATAAGTTTATCAAACTAAAGTGAAATTATTGTGTAATTTATATGAATTTTATATGTTAATGTCAAAATAGAATGTAGAACCTTTTCCAGGCTTAGAAATTACGCCATATTTGAAGTCATGTTTAATTAAAATATTTTTTACTATTGATAATCCTAATCCAGTACCTAGTTTAGTTCTTTTATGGTTCTTTTCATTCTTATAATATTTATTCCATATTTTATCTATATCTTCTTTTTTTATACCTTTACCAGTATCAGTTATTTTTACTCTTAGATATTTTTTATTTTCCTCAATATCTACTGTTACTTTTTTATCATCACCTGTATAATTTATGGCATTTATAAGTAAGTTATAAATAACTTGATCTATTTTATTTTTATCAGCTTTAACAACATATTCTTTATTTACATTAAAAATAAAGTTATATCCTTCTTTTTCTCTAAGATAGTTAAATCTATCTAAAATTATTTTTATTTCTTGAGTTAAATTAAATTTTTCTTTATTTAAAATATCCATATTAGCTTCACTTTTAGATAATTCTAAAATATTATTTACTAATTCATTTAGTCTTTCACTTTCTTCAATTATTATATTTAAGTTTTCTGTTCTTTTTTCTTCATTATCTTTATTTAAATCTCTAGCCATTTCTGCATATGCTTGGATCATTGTTAAAGGTGTTTTTAAATCATGGCTTACATTAGCAAGTAAATCTTTTCTTGTTTCATTTATTTTAGATAGTTCTTTTCTAGTTTGATTTAATGTAGAAGATAATTCTTTAATTTCTTCAATATTTTCATTTACAACTATTGGAGTATCAAAATCTCCTTTAGCCATTCTTTTTGCCAATTTGTTTATTTTTAATATAGGAGTTGATATTCTTTTACTTATAAAGTATGCAAGTATAAATGAAGATAGATATATTATTATAGTTATAAATATTAATTCATCTCTTATTACATTTATTGCAGGATCAGTAGGTTCTAAACTTAAATTAATATATGCATAAGTATTATCATCTAGTTTTATAGCATTTATTAAAGTTTTATTATTTAATACAGGATTTATTAATTTATAAGTCATAGTTTTTTTGTTGCTTATTGTAAAGTCTAGTTTATAACTTACACTGCTTTCACTTACTAAACAGCCTCTAGATTTATTAGAACTATATATTATTTCACTATCTCTTTCTATCTCTATACATGCATTATTTTCATAAGCTAATTTATCTAAATCAGTAGTATCTTTTTGCTTTTCATAATAATAATTTGTTTTAATTGCTATTTTTTCTACAGTTCTAGTTGTTCTATATTCATAAAATATATCTAAAAATGATACTTGAAGTATCCATATTAAAGCTATTATTAAAGTTAGAAATAAAGCTAGATATATCCATATTTTATATGTTAGTTTTCTAGTCTTCTGTTTCATATTTATAACCTACTTTTCTAATAGTTTTTATTAAATAATTATATTTTCCAAGATTTTTTCTTAACATTTTTATATGAGTATCTACCGTTCTATCATCTCCATAGAAATCATAACCCCAGATAGTATTTAATAATCTTTCTCTAGATATTGCTATTCCTTTGTTTTCTATAAAGTATGTTAATAATTCATATTCCTTTGGTGTTAAATTTAGAGTTTTTCCATCTACTGTTACTTTTCTACCTTGATAGTCTATTTCCAAAGTTTTGTATTTATATATTTCTTTTAATAATCCGCATCTTCTAAGTATTGCTTTTACACGACTTACTAATTCTTTAGGACTAAATGGTTTTGTAACATAATCATCAACACCCAAATCGAATGAATGAAGTTTATCCATTTCTTCTTTTATTGCTGTTAACATTATTACTGGTACTTCACTAATTTTTCTTATTTCTTTTAGAGTTTCAATTCCATCCATTTTGGGCATCATGACATCTAAAATTATTAAATTTATTTTTTCTTCTTTAAAAACTCTTAAGGCTTCTTCTCCATTTTCTGCTTCATATACCATCATTTTTTCATTTTCTAGATAATCTTTTATTACACTTCTAATAAGTTTTTCATCATCAACTACTAATATGTTCATCTTTTACCTCCAAAAAAAGCTAGAAAGCATTTTCTAACTTT
>CAMENK010000051.1 GCA_945928335.1 uncultured Bacillota bacterium | reverse complement strand
TCTTCTCCTTCACTTTCTGAAGTAATATATTCAAATTTTGATAATGCATTGTGTACTATTCTTCTTTCATATGAGTTCATAGGATCTAGTTTAACAGATGATTTAGTTAACGTTACATCTCTTGCTATTCTTTTAACTTTCTTTTCTAAGAAGTAGTTTTGTTTTTCTTTGTAATCTTCTATGTCTATTATTATATTTACGTGAATTCCCAATTTGCTGTTGATACTTTGTTTAACAAAATTTTGTATAGCTGTTAATACCTTTCCATTTTTACCTATTAATATGCCATTGTTATTTGAATGAATATGGTATGAAATTTGTGTTCCTCTTATTTTCTTTTCAATATTTCCTTCAATATTAAATGCTTTTAAAAGTTGTGTTAATAGGTCTTTACCCATGTTTGCTATATCTTCAATTTTTACTATTTCTAAAACATATTTTTTTCCTGAAAAAAGTCCACTTTTTTCTTCAGTTTCTTTATAAGTTATTTCATCTTCTGTTACTTTTAATTCTTCCATAGCAGTTTTTAATAGTTCTTCTTTATTTTTACCTTTATATATATACTTTTCCATTTTTTCACTTCCAATCTTTATTTTACTAATCTTTTCTTAATTTCTTTAGTATTAGATTTTGTATTATTGCGAAAGCGCTTGTTGAAAACCAATATAATCCAATACCAACATTTAGTGTAAATGACATTATTGTTATAAATACACACATAATTTTTGTCATCATTTGTGTTTGTTTTAATTGATCTTCATTTACTGAAGGCGCTCCGGTATTTTTAAATGAAAAGTAAGTTGCGGCACCTATAAGTATTACAATAATGATATAATAATATTTTCCACTAGTAATTGCTGTCCAAGGAGTTGTTCCTAAATCAAACCATAATAATTTTTCTTCTAATATAGCTGGAATCCTTTGAATAGCTTCAAGAAATGCAAAGAATAATGGTAATTGAATTAATGATACTAGACATCCAGAAAATGGTTTTATATTGTACTTTTTATATATCATCAACATTTCTTGATTCTTTTTAAGCATTGTTTCTTGATCTTCTGGATTTCCATATTTTTTCTCTAGTCTTTGTAATTCAGGATTTGCTTTTTTCATATTTTCAGACATATCTAAAGTTTGTTTACTAAGCGGTAAAACTAATAATCTTAAAATTATTCCTAATATTATTATTGATAGCCCATAATTTTTAACTAATAAACCAACTTTTACAATTACCCATGCAAGTGGCTTAACAAAAATATTTGTCCATAATCCTTCATATTCTCCTGAAGTTATTTTTAAGTTTTTACATTCAGGCAATTTTTCTAAATCTACATTTTCATTTTCTTCATAAGCTTTTAGTGCTTCTGAATCAGTAGGCCTACACAAAATATTTTCTGTATACATTTTATTTGTTTCTTCATCTTTAAAACTTGTTGTACATCCTGTCAGTAATAGGGCAGATACTATTATAAGTATTATCTTTTTTGTTTTCTTCATTATTTTTCTCCTTTTATTTGTTTTATTAAAGTTTCCTTTAACTCATCATAAGTAGCATTTAGTGCTTCTTTCCTAATTATTATAACATACTTTTTACTTAAGTCCATTTTATTTTTCATAAGAATATCTTTTATTCTTCTCTTGATTTTATTTCTAACATGAGCTTTTCCAATTTTTTTACTAACACTTACACAATATAGGTTAGAAATAGAATTGTTTTCCTTATTATATATAATAAAAAAATTACTTACACTTTTTTTACCACTTTTTACAACTTTTTCTATTTCCTCATTTTTTTTTAATATATATTCTTTATTCATAAAATTTTTCACCTCAAGAACTTAACATAATATTATATAAATATAAATTATATATTCTTATTATATAACATAAAAATATGCGTTAAAAGTTTTTTTAATAAAAAAAACTACGTTTATGTAGTTATTTAGTTATTAGATTTTTTCTTCCTTTTTGTCTTCTACTTTTTAATATACTTTCGCTTCTAGATAAAAATCCTTGTTTTTTTGCTTTTGTATTCTTCTTTTGAACTACAGGTGTTTTTTTCATTTTTTGCTTCCTCCCAACTTTTTTTTCTTGACGTATTAGATTATAAACTATAGAATAGTATTTGTCAATTAAATTATTCACTTATTCACATAGTTGTGGATAAATGTTATACACATGTTAATAATAAATTTTGTTAATAGTGTTAATAACTTGATAATTGTTTGTAAAATCAATTGTTTTTAGGTGAATAAGTATGTGAATATGTTATGTTAATAACATTAATTTTAAATTTTTACTTTGAAAATAGAATAAAAGGGGTTAAAATTAAAGTGGATAAGTTCTATTGTGAGGTGATTCTATGGACAAAGAAAAAATTTGGCAACTTTTTCAAGAGCAAATTAATACTAAAATTAGTACAATGGCTTATAATACTTGGTTTAGAGGTCTTAAATTATTAACAATTACTGATGAAGATATTGTTTTAATTGCTTCTTATTCTGTTCAAAAAAATCACATTATTGAAAATTATTTAGATACGGTGGAAGAGACTTTTTTAGAAATTACTGGTAATGTTCATAACATTATAATATGTTTAGAGGGTGAGTATAAAGAAAAGGTTAATACTACTGAATTACCTAAATTACAAGACAATGATGAAGATAAAATTAAAGAATTTGTTGAAGTTAAAAAGACTAATTTAAATCCAAAATATACTTTTGATAATTTTGTTGTAGGTGATTCTAATAGATTTGCTTTTAGTAGTTGTTTATCAGTAGCACAGAATCCTGGAAAACTTTATAATCCATTGTTCTTATATGGTAAAAGTGGTTTAGGAAAGACACATTTAATGCACGCGATTGGTAATTACATCTTACAGAATTCAAACCTTAAAGTTTTATATACAACAACCGATGAATTTATGAATGAATTTATAAATATTACTAAAGATAGTGGGGATAAAGAAGAAAATTTAAATTATATCGACTTATTTAAAAATAAATATCGTGACATTGACGTATTAATGATAGATGATATACAATTTTTAGGAAGTGCAAATGCAACTCAGCAAGAGTTTACAAATACTTTTAATAACTTATATTACAAAGATAAACAAATTATTATATGTTCTGATAGAAGTGTTGATGACTTAAAAATGTTTGCTGATAGATTAAAAACCAGATTTAACTGGGGATTAAAAGCTATTATTAGTGTTCCTGATTATGATTTAAAAGTGAAAATCATAAGAAATAAGATTAAAAGTGGGGATTTAATGATAGAACTTAGTGATGATATAATTGATTATATTGCATCTAATTGTGGTAGTGATGTAAGAAATTTGGAAGGTGCTATTACTAGATTATGTGCATATTCGGCAATATGGAATATCAGTAAATTAACCATGGAAAATGCATTAGATGCATTAGTAGAATACACTAATAATATGGTTTATACAGATAATTCTATTAAAAGAATTATGACAGTAACAGCTCAATATTTTAAATTAACTATTGACGATTTAAAAGGTAAAAGAAGAAGTAAAGAAATTGCCAATGCGAGAATGATTGCAATGTACTTATGTAGAACAATGACTGATGAAACATATCCTCGGTTAGGTTTGGAGTTTGGAGGTAGAGATCATTCAACAGTTATTCACGCTTATAATACAATTAGTGAAGAAATTAAGAAAAATCCAGAATTAGAAAAAACTATTTCTGAAATAAAGTTAAAGATGAGTGAATAAATTGTTAAGAACTTTTAATTATTCACAGTATACAAATTGTAAAAAAGTGGTATAAAAAGGGTAAAGTAAAGACTTATTCACATTATCCACTTTAATAATAATATTAAATTTATAAAAAGATATGGAGGAAAAAAATGAAATTAAAAATAAATAAAGATGTATTATTAGAAAATTTAAATTATGTAGGAAAGGCATTATCAAATAGAAATATAATTCCTATTATAAATGGTATTTTATTTGAACTTAATAGTGATGGATTATATTTAACTGCTACTGATAATGAAATAACTATTAAATCTTTTATAGATAAAAGTAAGATAAAGGAAATAAAAGAAGAAGGAAAGTTAGTTATATATGGAAGGTTTATTCTCGATATAATTAGAAAGTTATCTACTGAGGATATAGACATTGAAGAAATAGATGGTGGTAAGGCAATTATATCTACACCAACTAGTAAATATAATTTAAATTGTTTTGATTATAGAGAATTTCCTAACACAAAGTTAGAATTAGGAAAGAATCCTATAAAACTTACTGCTGGTAATTTTAAAGAGATAGTAAATCAAACTGTGTTTGCTACGTCTATGCAAGAAAGTAAACCTTTATTAACTGGTATTAATTTAAAGATAATAGGAAATAGTCTTGAATGTGTTGCTACTGATTCTTATCGTTTAGCAAAAAAATTTGTTAAATTTAATTCAATGACTGAAGAAAACATAAATTTAGTTATACCAGCTAGAAATATAAATGAGTTTATAAAACTTATTGAGAATGAAGATGATCAAATAGAATTATATGCTTTTTCTAATAAAGTATTATTTAAGTATAATGATATTTTATTTCAATCTAGTTTATTAAATGGAACTTATCCTAATACGGATACTTTAGTTCCTAATGATTTTGAAATCATTTATAAAGTTAATTTAAATGAATTTTATAGTGTAATGGATAGAACTTCTTTATTAGCACAAGCAAAGGATAAAAATATTGTATCATTAGAAACTAGAGGAAATAAGCTTATAATGACTTCTAGTAGTCCTGAAATAGGAAAAATAGAAGAAGTAATGAACATTGATGTTATTAAAGGTGGAGATATTAGGATAAGCTTTAGTGCTAAATATATGATGGAAGCGTTGAAAAGTTTTACTTCTAATGAGATAACATTATATTTTAATGGTGATATTAAACCAATCATATTAAAAGAAAACGATAATGGAGATTTATTACAATTAATATTGCCTATAAAAACATATTAAAATTTTAAAAATTAATGGTCAATTTTAAAAAAATTGGCTTTTTTTTATGTTTTTCGACAAAATTCGACAAATTTCGACAAAGTATTATGCTAATATACCTGATCAGAAAGGAGGAAAGATTATGAATTATGAAGTTAATAGTAAAACTTTAGCTATAATTCCTACAACAGACTCACATTGTAAGGTAATTGAAGAATCTAGACAATACACATTAAATAAACCTTCTTTTAAAGTTATTGAACATAGTTGTGA
>CAMENK010000050.1 GCA_945928335.1 uncultured Bacillota bacterium | reverse complement strand
AATGTAAAATTATTAAAACAAAGTGGTTATATTTTGATGAATAGTGAAACTTTTAGAGAAACATATAAGTGTGATCCTATTAAAATGATTGATTTGAAAGCTTTAATGGGTGATTCTAGTGATAATATACCAGGAGTAAAAGGTATAGGTGAAAAGACAGCAATTAGTTTGATAAGTGAGTACGGTTCTTTAGAAGGAGTTTATGATAATTTAGATAATATTAAGGGAAAGACAAGAGAAAAATTAGAGAATGATAGGGATAATGCTTTTTTTTCTAAAGAAATAGCTACTATATATAAAGATGTACCTCTTAATTTAACTTTTGAAGATATTAAAATTAAATCTAAAAATGAAGAAGAACTTATGAATATATATGAAGAATTAGAGTTTTTTTCACTTATTAAAAGAGAGGTTAAAAAAGAAGTTAAAGAAGATATAAAGATTGAATACGTTACTGATAAAATTAATATAGATAAAGAGTTTGCTTTTTATTTGGAAATAAATATGGAAAATTATCATCAAGGTAATATATTAGGAATGTCTATATATGACGGAGAAAAAGCATATATACTTGATGAAAAAGCTGTTTTATTAAATAAAGATATTTTTAAAAATGCAGTTTATACATATGATTTAAAGAAATCTTTAGTTGTTTTAAATAAATTTGGTATAGAATTTGAAAATGTTAATTTTGATACTATGATTGCGTGTTATTTGCTTAATTATAATATTAAAGAAGATATAAGTTATATTTCAAATGTAAAAGGTTATAATATAGAATTTTTTACTAATTTAATTAAAAAAGGTGAGATATTAGATAAAGGTGTATTTATGAATAATCTTGCTCTTAAAAGTAAGTTTATATATGATACTAGAGAAGAGTATATAAATGAATTAACTAAAGAAGAAATGTTAGAATTATTTAACAATGTAGAAATGCCTTTAGTAAGAGTTCTATCTAAAATGGAACTTAATGGTATAAGAGTTAATATTGAAACTCTTGATATAATTAAAAAGAGACTTGGAGAGAAGTTAAATTTATTAAGTAATAGAATTTATGAACTTGCAGGAGAAACTTTTAATATATCTAGTCCTAAACAACTAGGTGAGATATTATTTGAAAAGTTAGATTTACCTCATAAACCTAAAAGAGGTAGAAATGGTTATTCTACTAATCATGATACTTTAATGAAATTATATGATACTCATGAAATTATTCCTTTGATACTTGAATATAGAAATCTTATTAAGCTTATGACAACATATATGGATAATTTAAAAGATTTTGTTATGAGTGATGGAAAGATTCATACTATTTTTAAGCAAACTATAACTAGAACTGGTAGACTTTCTAGTGCTGAACCTAACTTACAAAATATTCCTATTAGAACAGAAGAAGGTAAAGAAATAAGAAAAGCATTTTTACCAGAACATGATAGTGTAATATTAACTAGTGATTATTCTCAAATTGAATTAAGAATACTTGCGCATATATCTGGTTGCCAAAATTTAATAAATGCATTTAATAATAGTGAGGATATTCATACTAAAGTAGCTAGTGATATATATGGTGTTCCTACAAATGAAGTTACTAAAACTATGAGAAGAACAGCTAAAGCAGTTATTTTTGGTATAGTTTATGGTATAAGTGGATTTGGTTTAGGGGAAAACTTAGATATAAGTCCTAAGGAAGCAAAGAAGTATATAGATAAGTATCTTACTATGTATCCTGGTGTTAAATCATATATGGATAATATTAAAATAAAAGCTAAAGAACAGGGATATGTTAGAACAATTATGAATAGAAAAAGAGAAATAGATGAGTTAAAAAATACTAATTATATTATAGTGAAATCAGGAGAAAGAATGGCTCTGAATACTCCTATACAAGGTAGTGCGGCTGATATTATTAAAAAAGCTATGATAGAAGTAGATAATGAATTAACTAAAAGAAATTTAAAGAGTAAAATGTTAATTCAAGTACATGATGAATTAGTTTTTACAGTTCCTAAAGATGAAATAGAAATAATGAAGGAATTAGTAAGAAATGTTATGGAAAATGCATATAATTTAGAAGTTCCTTTAAAAGTTGATATAGAATTAGGGGATAATTGGTATGATGCGAAGTAGGTGATATTTTGATACAAAAAGTTTTATTAAAGAGTTTATTAGTTAATGTATTTTTAACTATTCTTAAAATAATTGGGTCTATAATAAGTGGATCTGTGACTTTACTTGCTGATGCTATACATTGTATGAGTGATATGCTCACTGATTTTATAAGTTTAATAGGCGCTAAACTTTCAAGTAAAAAGCCTGATGAAAAACATCCTTTTGGACATGGTAAAGTAGAGTATTTAACTAGTATAGTTATGAGTATTCTTATATGTTTTTTAGCTATAAGTACTTTAGTTACTTCTATTAAAGGAGAAGTTAGAGAAACTAATTTATATGCATGTATAGTCCTAGTTTTAAGTATTATATTAAAAATAATATTAAGTAGATATTTATTAAGAAAGGGAAAAGAATTAAATAGTAGTATTATAGTATCAAATGGTACTGAAACTAAATATGACACTTATAGTTCTTTTTTAGCTTTAATATTTATTTTAGTATCTTTAGTTGGTACAAAGAATAAAATGTTCTTATATGCAGATGTTTTGGGTGGAATAGTTTTAAGTTTACTTACTTTTAAAGCTGGAATAGAATTACTATTAACTAATATAAGTTCAATTTTAGGTGAAATAGATACTGATGAAGAAAAAATAAATATAGTTAATAATATTGTACTTAAGAATAAAATTATTACTAAGATAAGAAGAACTACATTATTAAAAAATGGAACATATTATAGTGTTACATTAGAATTAAATGTTGATGGAAATTATACTTTAAATGAATTATATCAAGTAGAAAAGAAAATAAAATCCGATTTAAAAAAGACAAATTTAAATATTAGATATGTTACAGTAAATTTTAAACCTAATAAAAATCATGTTACTTCAAAATAACATGATTTTTTACTTCTTTTTTAGCAATATTTTCATCATTCATAATTAGACCATATATTTGTGTTGCTTTTAATTCAAAATTTAACATTTCAAAATTTTTAAATTTAGTTATTATAGGTAATTTACACTGTTTTTTAATAGTATTTAAATGTTCTTTTCCTTTTTTAGTTAAACCTAAAACTCTAATATATTCTAAATCATTATATTTTTTTGAATCTTCTTTAGTAAATCCTACTAAGATATTTATAAGTATTCTTCTAATTCTATTAAATGTAAATCTCTTTGTTTTAACTGAATCTATAAATTCTGTTAAATTATTTGATTTAATTACTTTTTCATATAGTCTTTTTTCTATACCTTCAGTAACTAAATGATAATTTATTAAATTATCTTTTTCAGATATTATTTTATATTTAATTAGTTTAAATAATTCATTTTCATCATATTTTCTAACTCGATTTGGAACTTCTTTAGGTACATATGGAGTAATATTTATACCTTTTTTTGTTTTTTCTCTAATATTTAATGCACTTATTATTTCTCCATCATTTTCTATATCTAGGAAAGAGTTAGTTCTTTCAATAGTTTTGACTCTCATATTATAATCATTTATTATTATTTGTTTTATATAACTAATTCCTAATAAATCATTACTATCTTTAATTTTTAATCTAGTAAAATCATAAATTGCTTTGCTTAAACTTGTTGGATAATTATAACCTGAGTTTATATATTCTTTTACTTTTGAGTCAAAGTCTTTATTTTTAATTTGTATATTGGCTGCTTTTGAAAGAATGCTTAAACTATTACTTTCACTACCAAAAAATAGAACATCTACTTTAAATTCATTTAGTAGTTTTAAAGCTGCATAACTAAAAGTATCAGCTGATTGATTGGTAAATGGAAAAGGTATTTCTAGAACAACATCTATACCATTATTTAGAACTATTTCAGTTTTATCCCATTTATCTAATACACTAATTTCTCCTCTTTCTGTAAAATGACTACTCATTGCTACAACTATAACACTATCTGGATATATAGATCTAATTCTTTCAATTTGATAAATATGCCCATTATGGAAAGGGTTATATTCTACTACTATACCTATTGTACACATAAAATCACCTAATTACATTTTATCAAAAAGAATTGTACTTGTAAAACAAATATAATGTTGTTTGCTTGTTTTATATATATTTTTGTTATAAAATGAATTTAGGTGATAAGAAGTGATAGATTTTTTAGATGGTAAAATTGCTATAATAAATCCAGAATATATTAGTATTTTAGTAAATGGGATAGGATTTAAAGTATATACACCTAATCCATATATATTTAAAGAAGATGAAAATATAAAAATATATGTGTATAATCATGTAAGAGAAGATGAATATTCTTTGTATGGGTTTAAAACTATAGAAGAGAGAGATATGTTTTTAAAATTATTAAATGTTAAGGGATTAGGACCTAAAGTTGGAATGACTATTTTAGCTTCTTCTACTATAGATGGTTTAGTTGATGCGATTGATAGAGAAAATATACTATATTTACAAAAGTTTCCTAAAGTAGGACAAAAATTAGCAAGGCAAATAATATTAGATTTAAAAGGAAAGTTAGTTTCTAAAGAAAAAGTTGAAGTAGTAAATGAAGAATTAAATGAAGTTTTATCTTCTTTAGGATATAAGGCTAATGATATTAAGAGAGTTATTAAAGATATAGATTCTAGTTTACCTATAGAAAATCAAATAAAAGAAGCATTAAAATTGTTAGTAAGATAAGGAGTTAATATGAAGGATGATATTATAAAAGGAGAATATCAAGAGGGTGATTCTTTTGAAAAAACTATAAGACCTCAATCTTTTGATGAGTATATTGGACAATCAGATGTAAAAGAAAATATTAAAATATTTGTTCAAGCTGCTAAAATGAGAGAAGTAAGTTTAGATCATGTATTATTATATGGTCCTCCAGGACTTGGAAAAACTACACTTTCACATATAATTGCTAATGAATTAGGTGTAAATATTAAAACAGCTAGTGGTCCAACAATTGAAAAGAGTGGAGATTTAGCAGCTATTTTAAGTACACTTGAACCTTATGATGTTTTATTTATAGATGAAATACATAGAATACCTAAATATATTGAAGAAATTCTTTATAGTGCGATGGAAGATTTTAAATTAGATATAATAATTGGTAGTGAAGGACAAAGTAGAAGTATAAAAATAGATTTACCTCCTTTTACTTTAGTGGGCGCTACTACAAGGGCAGGAGATTTATCTAGCCCTTTAAGAGATAGATTTGGTATTACTTGTAAATTAAATTATTATACTACTGAGG
>CAMENK010000049.1 GCA_945928335.1 uncultured Bacillota bacterium | reverse complement strand
CTAAATTAACCAATGGAAATTCTACTGGTGCATTTAAAATTTCATTTGAATAAATTAACATTTTTCTTAAAATTTACATAAAATAATTGACAAGTAGGCAGTTTTATAGTAAAATTATTATTGCCTACTGATGCAGGTGTAGTTTAATGGTAGAACCTCAGCCTTCCAAGCTGACTGCGTGAGTTCGATTCTCATCACCTGCTCCATTGGGAAATCTGTTCGAACTTTTATAGTTTGAACTTAATATAGAAAATATCAATTTCTAAATGAAGTTGATATTTTTTTGTTTGAGAAAGGACAGATTTTATGATTAATATTATTACTAAACCATTAGAGTTTGAAGAAGAACTAAAAAGAAAAATCGAGTTTATATGTGATTTTTGTAATACTAAACCAAAGATAATTAATGGAAACATAAGAAATATAGAACATAGTAATCTATCTTATATTGAACCACATAGAGTTATTATTAAAGGAATAACTTTTCTAGTATTCAATTATTCTAAAACATTATATATCGGTAATCTATTAAACTCTATCGAGATTAAAGATTTAGAAGATTATATAAAAAAATTGAAATAGTTATTTAAATATCAACTTCACTAATACTACTATTCCCTAATCAAGGAATTGACAAATCTTTAAAAAATGATATTATATATAACCAATGAAAGAGGTATGCTCTAGAAATGGAGGTACATCTATGAAGATAAAACACAATATATCGAAATTTTATAATATTGAATTTTTTGAGGAGTCAGTAGTATTTAGACTTTATTAAATACTATTGTCTCCTCTTTTTTAGTAAAAAGGAGTGATTGATTAATGAATGAAGAAAAGAAAGTTGCAGGTCTTTATATAAGAGTTAGTACCGAAGATCAAGCTCGTGAGGGATTTAGTTTACCAGAGCAAGAAAAACGCCTTAGAGCAATGTGTGAGTATAAAGGTTATGAAATATATAAAGTATATGAAGATGCTGGTATATCGGCTAAAACTGGTAATTCTAGACCTGGATTTGAAGAACTATTACAAGATATAAGAAATAAAAAATGTAATACTATTGTTGTACTAAAACTAGATAGACTTACCCGTTCCGTATTTGATTGGGAAAAGATTATTAGATTCTTAGAAGAAAACGATGCATATTTAGATTGTGCTAACGATGATATAAATACTACTAATGCTAATGGGAAAATGATTTCAAGAATACTTACATCAGTTTCTCAAAATGAAATTGAAAGAACTTCAGAAAGAACTAAATTTGGAATGGTCGGAGCAATTAAAGAAGGACATATTCCACATAAAGCCCCTTTTGGTTATAAACACGAAAATAAAAAATTAATTCCAGATGAAGCCACTAAGGATCAAGTTATTAGAATTTTTAATCTATACTATCAAGGTAATTCTTATCAAACAATAAGTAATTTATATAATAAAGAAAAAGTATTTGGTAAAACTAATTGGAAAGACTCTACTATTTTAAAGATAATTGAAAATCCTATTTATAAAGGGGATTTCATACATGGTAAAAGAACTAAAAATCCTACTTACTATGAAGATGTTGTTGAACCATTAATTAGTAAAGAACTATGGGAAGAATGTCAAGTTCAAAAGAAAAAGAACTCTAGAAATTATAAAAGAAATGAAGATTACTTATTCTTACAAAAATTAAAATGTCCTCATTGTAATAGAATACTAGCTGGTAAGGCAACAAGAAAGAAAAATGGTAGTATATATTATTATTACTATTGTCATGATTGTAAAATCAATATTAAAGAAACTGATATTGAAAAAGAATTTGATAATTTTATTGAAGATATACAAGAATATGATTCAGTAGTTAATCAAACACTACTTCCTATGATTAAAACTAAATTAAATAATCCTAAAGATAAATTAATTAAAGAATTAAAAGAACAAAATGCAAAAGCCGAAAGAATTAGAAAAGCATATATAAATGGATCATTTACTATTGAAGAATACGATATAGAAAAAGAAATTGTAGATAAAACTATTAAAGATTTAGAGTATAAAATTAGAGATTGTGATATATGTAATGAATTAAGATTTACTCCAGAAGATATATTAATTAAAAGAGATTTAGATTACATAAATCAAATAGTTTATCCTGAAGAATATGAAGAACATACTTATATGTGGAAAGATTATACAAGAGAAGAAAAATCAGATTTAATTATGAGATATGTTGATAATGTTGAACTAACTCTTTGTGGTAAAAATAAAGTTAAAATTGGTGAAGTATTCTTTAGAGAAAGTATGTGTAAGCCTTGTAATGATTTATATGATGCTGGATTTCTTGCTAAAAAAGATTATGCAATACTTGGTAATATTGGTATGAAATTAAGATTTAGTGAATACTTACCAATTGAAAAAGTTTCTGAAATAGTATTTACTTTAAGACAATATTATAATGTTGGTTATTTTGAAGCAACCTACTACTATGATAATAAAGTAATGTTCTTTAACGATTATCAAAATAGAAATATTGTAAGAATATTTCCTATTGAAGATTATAAAAAGATGGATAAAATAGATAAATTACAATTAGGAGTCATCTATATTGGTAATAATGAAAAATGTCTAATTGATAATAAAGAAGATTTATTTAATACTATTCCAGAAAGAACAAATTGTATTACTTATGAATTAGATGAGAATATTAAGAAAAGAAAATTAGAAATTGAAAAAGAGATAAAAGAATTTAAAAAAAAGATAATGAATAAGTAATAAAATGTTTTTGCTTACTTTTTCTAAAAAAGTAATAACAAACGAACACGTTTTGTTGAAACTTGTTTCAATGAAAGTGGGAAAAGTTTGTTTAAATGAATTATGAAAATAATCGTTAGTTATTTGAATAATTTACATAGATAAAATAAAAAGTAGTACTTTCTATTTTATCAATACTTTATGTAGTTTTAACTATTTATAGTTATTACGAAATAAAGTATAAACGGTTTCTAAGGTGGTAAACCTTAGCTTCCATATCTTGTCTCTGACAAGATATATAGGAAGTTATGAATAATGACAAAGCCACTTTCGTGCCATTTTCAATATTCATAATTTAGGGGGTGTAAAAAATATGGAATTATCTTATTCGCTACATTTAGGTAATGATAAAAACAAATCTATTAAAGCAAGACAAGAAGCCAAGAATACTTTATCAGGTACTACATCAAAAAATAATAATGCTATTCAAAATGTTAAGCAATTAGGAAAAGTTAATCATCATAATTTAAGACAATATGATAATAATCAAGAACTAATTAAAACTATAAAAGGTTCAGATGATATAGTTAAAGATGTTAAAGAATTATATTTAGATTTATTTGAAGAAGCAAGACTAGAATACAATAATAAACAAACTAGAGATGATAGAAAAATAGATAACTACTTTAATAAGATTGCTAATGATACAAAACACGATCTTGCTTGTGAAATAGTTATTGAACTTGGAAATATGGAATATTGGGATGAGAAAAGTTTAGAATATAAATATCAAATGACACAAGTATTTGAACAACAACTAGAAGATATACAAGCAATAGTTCCAGACTTTTATATAGCAAATGCTACTATTCATTTTGATGAACACTCTCCTCATATGCATATAGTTGGAGTTCCAGTTAAAGAAAACTGTAAAACTGGTTTATCAAAACAAGTTGGTAAAACATCTATATTCAAAAAAAAATCATTAGTAGTTATTCAAGATAAAATGAGAGAAAGATGTATCAATGAATTTAATATTGCTTATGGTATGGATTCAAAACTTAAAGAAAAACAAAAAGGTAAAAATAGAGATATCACTTCATATGAAAGAAAACTCTTTAATGAAAGAGTTAAAGGTCTTAAACAAGAAATATCTAATCTTGAAAATGAAGTATCTGATTTAGAAAATAATAAAGAATCGATTAATAAGCAAATAACTAATCTTAATAAAGATAAAGAAAATATAAAGGATGAAATAGATAAAAAAAGAAAAATAAATGATAAGATCATACTTAAATCTAAAAATCAATTATTAAATGAAAATCAAAAATTATCTAAGCAAAACGAAGATTTAAAGCATGAGAATTACCAACTTAAATATAAAAATGAAGAATTAGAGGAACAAAAGAATTATTTACTTTATTACATTAAAAAGTTTCTAGATAAAATGCCTAAAGTAGTTAAAGACATAGTTGAAAAAATATTTGATAGAAATATGAGTGTTGATTTATATAAATCTCAATATGATCCAGAAATGTTAGAAATGCAGCAAAAAAGAATTGAAGCGAATAATCGAAGATTTAATTTATTTAATAAAAGAGAAATGGAAAGAGCAACTAAACATTTAAATAATGAAATGGATGAAGCAGCTGAAAAATTTTATCAAACTAAAAAGAAAAAAGAAAAAGACGATGGCTTATCACTTTAAACCATCGTTCTTTTATAATTCAATATTATTTCTATTACCATCTAATTTGAAATTAAATGGATATATTATAGTTTTTTCATTGATTAAATCTGTTTGTTTTATATCAATTATTCTTTCAATAGTAGGACTAGTATTAATAGTTACTATTTTTGATTTAACTTCTTTAACAAACTTAGAAGCATTTTCTGTTGATGTAGTGAATATAGCTGAACTATATTTGCTACCATTATAATTAATTTGAGCAATGGCTTCATCAACATCATTTACTATTATAGCACTAGAATGATCTAATTTGGTATCACTATTTATATATAATTGAATATTTAATTCTGTATTTACTATTTTATTTAAAAAGTCTATATGAGAAGTATCCTCTATGTATAAATCAAAATTTTCATAACCACTTACAATAGTTCTATTTTTAGATTTATTTAAAATCATGTTTTGTAAACTATGGTTGCCTATACAAACAACTAAATCAATATTAGCAAAATTTGATAATACTTCATCAAAGTTTTCAGATACATATATTTGTACTAAATACTTAGATATATTAAATTGTTCTAAAACACTTTGTATTATTTGAATTAATAACTGATTAGTTCCAAACATAAACCCATTATTTGAAAATATTGTTGTATTACCAGCCATTATATTTCTAATAACCATTTCAATGATAGTATATGGATTACCATCAGTAATAACAACAACATTTCCATAATCCATTATCTGAGTTCCATATACTATCTTTTTTTCTTCATCTTTTTGTGAAAGAGTAACATCACCATAAAATACATTTTCTTCTTCTAAATTAGAAAAATTACTACGAATAATAGTATAATTACTGCCAATTGATCGTAACTTTTCATCACTTTTTTCAATTGCATAATCATCCTGATCAAAACCATATAAATGCCCCTTAGGAATTTTCTCTAAGATACAACTAG
>CAMENK010000048.1 GCA_945928335.1 uncultured Bacillota bacterium | reverse complement strand
CAAGTTTAGGATTTATTTTACTTTGTGTAAGTAAAATTGTATTTAATAGTTGAGTAACACCTTCTAATGAATAATATTCACACTGTACAGGTATTAACACGCTATCACTAGCAGCCAAAGCATTAGTTGTAAGAACACCAAGTGCAGGTGGACAATCAATAAGTATAAAATCATATCTATCTCTTATTTTATCAATTTGTAACTTAAGTTGATCACCAATAATAAAATCACTCTCTTTGCTAGCCATTTGTATAAGTTCTATCTCAGCACCACTCAAATAAATCATTGAAGGTATTATACTTAAATTCTTAAACTTAGTTTTAATAATAGCATCTTTAATATCGCATGTATGAGTAATAACATCATATATACTTTTATTTATATTTGCTTTATTAAGTCCTAAGCCAGTAGTACTGTTGCTTTGAGGATCCAGATCTATGAGTAATACTTTTTTACCTAAGTGTCCTAAAGCACTACTCAAGTTAATACTTGTCGTTGTTTTGCCTACCCCACCTTTTTGATTAACTAGTGATATAACCTTTCCCATAATACTACCTCGCTATGTAATAATTTTAACACAAATCAATGTAACTTAAAAGACAAAAAATAGAGTTTTTATCTCTTTATTCAAAATATAAATTTTTATATAAGTAATATAACAAATATTAACATTAATATTAAAAATAACAATTTAGTAAATAATATAATAAAAAGGTTAAAGACTACTCTTCAACCTTATCTTCTTTATTACTTTTTTTAGTTTTTTTAGAACTATTATATTCTTTAACTACTTCTTCTATTTCTTCTTTAGTAATAGTTTCTTTTTCATATAAAGTTTTTGCAAGTGCATGAACTAATCCTTCATTTTTAGTTAAAATATCTTTAGCATTTTTATAACACTCATCTATTATTTTCCTAACTTCTTTATCTATTTCTAAAGCAACAGTATCAGAATAATTTTTAGAACTATTAGTATAATCTCTACCTAAGAATACTTCTCCACTTTTATGTTCAAATTGAACAGGTCCCAAATCACTCATACCATATTCAGTAACCATACTTCTAGCAATCTGAGTTGCCCTTTTAAAGTCATCAGAAGCACCAGTACTAATTTCTCCACAGAATAGTTCTTCACTTACTCTACCACCTAAATAACTTGTAATTCTTTGTAATAATTCGTCTTTAGTTGCTACTAAAGTTCTTTCTTCCTTAGGAAGCATTTGAGTATAACCACCAGCCATACCTCTAGGAATAATTGTTATCTTATGAACTTCTTCACCATTTGGAAGTTCAATACCTAAAACAGCATGTCCACTTTCATGATAAGCTACTATATTCTTTTCATAATCAGTAACTTTCCTACTAACTTTAGCAGGTCCCATAAGAACCCTATCACTAGCTTCATCTATTTCATCCATACCAATAGCATTTTTATTTCTTCTAACTGCAAGTAAAGCCGCTTCATTTAATAAATTTTCCAAATCAGCTCCACTATAACCAGGAGTTCTCTCAGCTATTGCCTTTAATTTAACATTTTCATCTAATATCTTACCCTTAGCATGAACATTTAAAATAGCTTCTCTTTCTCTAACATCTGGCAAATTAACAGTAACTTGTCTATCAAATCTACCAGGTCTTAATAAAGCTGGATCAAGAACATCAGGTCTATTTGTTGCTGCTATAATAATAATACCTTCATTAGCGCCAAAACCATCCATTTCAGTAAGTAATTGGTTTAAAGTTTGTTCTCTTTCATCATGTCCTCCACCTAAACCAGTACCTCTTTGACGCCCAACAGCATCTATTTCATCAATAAAGATTAAACATGGAGCTGTTTGTTTAGCTTGTTTAAACATATCTCTTACACGGCTTGCACCAACACCAACAAATAATTCAACAAAGTCACTACCACTTATATAATAAAATGGTACTTTTGCTTCTCCTGCTACTGCTTTAGCAAGTAAAGTTTTACCAGTTCCTGGAGGCCCTACTAAAAGAACTCCTTTAGGAATTCTAGCTCCTAACTTTTGGAATTTTTTAGGATTTTTTAAGAAATCAATAAGTTCTTTAACTTCTTCTTTCTCTTCATTAAGACCAGCTACATCCTTAAAAGTAGTTTTACCACCCTCTTGATTTAACTTAGCTCTACTTCTACCAAAATCTAATGTTCCACCTTTTCCATTACCTACCATCATCTTTATCATATAAACAGTAAGTCCACCAATAATAAGAATTGGTACAAACTCTAGAATAATACTTAACCAACTGACACTTCCTGGATCTTTGTTTATAACTACATTCAATTGTTGAGTATTACTTTCATCTAATATTTTTTCAATAACACTATCAGTTAAAGGAACAGTTAACTCAAATGTTTCATTTTCCTTATAACCCTCCAATTTTCCAGTTAAAAGATAAACACTATCCCTACTTTTTGGTGTGATTTCCAATTCTTCAACAGTTTCTTTTTCTAAATTAGTAAGAAACTCATTATAAGTTAATTCATTTATTTTAACATTATTTAAATTAAATATATAATAAGTAATTAATATAACTATAATAAGTAATAAATAAGGTGTAAAACTCTTAATAACATTATTATTTTTTTTCATATATTTCTCCTTTCACTAACTATACTTAAGTATTATATCATATTCTTGACAAATTTCCTTATCAAATTTACTTTTTTTTAAACCTGGTACCCAAATAACCCTTTCTTCTGAATCAACAATCACAGGCCAAACATTTCTATCTTTACTAACAATCTTACTATCTATAAAAATATCATTAACCTTCTTATGACCATTCATACCTTTAACTATCATTTTATCCCCATTTCTTCTAGTTCTAACATATAAAGGTAAACTAATCTCTTTACTATTAAGCCTAGTAACAAAATTACTAGTATCATCTGAATCATTAACTTTCTCTATAATTTTCCCATTGGGCAAATTAACTATTTCATTAAGTTCAATCTCATATTTATCATCAACTTCATCCATAAAAGCAAAAGTTAACTCATTATAACTCTTAATGGCTTTAACATTATTAGGTAAATGCACTACACTATTAGGCTTATAACTATTTATTAAATTAAATATTAAATTAACATGAGTATTAGTAATAATAAGTAAATCATCACCATAAATTTTCTCTAAAATACTAGAAATTATCTTAGTTTGTATTAAATGATCTAATTCCTTAAATCTAGGAATATCTAAAACTCCATTTTTAAAAACTTTATTTATAACTAAATTCATTTCTCTTTCTATATAATTATTATATTCCATTAAAGTTTCACTAAACTTCAAAAACTTCTCATGTACCATTTTATCCTCATCTTTTAAAAATGGTAATATATATTTTCTATACCTATTTCTAGTATATACATCTTTTAAATTAGACTTATCAATAAAATATTTAATATTATTATTTTCACAATAATTAGTTAAATCTTCCTTAGTAACAGTAATTAAAGGCCTTAAAATTGTATAATCTTCTTTTTCTACAACTCTACTAAAACCACTATAACCTTTTAAAGTAGAACCTCTTACTATTCTCATTAGTATAGTTTCTATTAAATCATCACCATGATGGGCTGTCAAAAGAAATTTAGCATTATAATCCTTACATACTTGATCAAAGAAATTATATCTTATAGTTCTTGCTTCATTATGAAAATTATCATCTCCATAATGTTCTATCCTATAACATTCAAAATGCAAACCATTTTCTTTGCAAAAATCTCTAAGATATGCTTCCTCTTCTTTACTCTCTTCTCTAACGTTATGATTTACATGTGCTACTACTAAAACTAAATCTAATTCTTTTTTTAATTTCATAGTTAAGTCTAAAAGAGCCATAGAATCTGGCCCTCCACTAACACCAATACACAATGTATCTCTATGTCTAATACCTACATCATTTAATAAATAATTATAAACTTCCTCCATCTTACTCCCCTGTCTTTTCAACAATATAAAGTTTGCTATCATGCTTAATTAAATAAAATTCACCACTATTTTCAAATCCTAAATCTACTTCATAATCCCAAGTCGCATCAACTCTATATGCATTATATTCTTCTTCAGCATAAGTATATGTAATAGGTATAGCATTTCCTATTGTAACACTCTTCACAGTAGGCAAATCTTGAACTCTATCTCCATAAGCATTATTCTTAACATGATTATAAATAGTATCACCAGCATTCATCTTAAAATTATCAACAAAATCTGGATAAATAAACTCTACTCCACCAATATCACTACTTGTTATCTTAGTACTTAAAGTATAAAAATCAGTTACAAATAACTTAACAACACTCTTAGCATAATCTTCAAAATTAACTTCTTCTTCATTTAATATAGACTTTAATTCATTAAAATATTCTTTGTATAAAGAAGAATCTAATTCATCTAAAGTATAACCATATAAACTAATACTGTCAAGTTCTTTAGGTTTAGTAGTTTCTGGTTCTTTATTACCCCAAAACTCTTTATAAGCTTTTATACCAACTATAACAAAACATATAAATAACAAAATAGTTATAATAAAATAAAATAATTTATTTTTATTCAATACTCTTTTCATTTACTCATCACCTTTTTTAAATTATCCCTTTCATTCTTTATTAAATCATAAACAACTATACCCTTACTAACTTCTAATCTCTTATCTGCATAATCTTTAATTTGCTCAATATAATCAGTATCTATAGGTTCATTATTAAGTGATATATATTCATCTTTTAAATTACTATAATACACTTTATTAGTAAGAATATTACCATTAGGAAAAACAACAATTTTTTCTTTACTACTAAAAATATCATTTCCTAATGCATAATTATAGTCTAATCCAAACATATTTGCAACAGTTGGCAAAACGTCCCACATACCCATTACATCAGTAATTTCAGCCTGTAAATTTTTATCACTAGTCCAAATAATAAGTGGTGTATTTGTTAATAATTCATATTGATAATTATCTAAACTAATATAAGTAGGATCATTTTCATCCTTAATGCTTTCAGTATAAATATCATAATTATATAATAAATTTAAATTCTTTTTACCTAACTTACTTTCATGATCACCATACAAAATAAATACAGTATCTTCATCTAAATTATTTTCTAAAATACTCTCAAAAAACTCCCCTAAAGCTTCATCAGCATAATGAGCACTTTTAAGATAATTACCCATCTCAGTATCTTCTAAATAAGGTATTGTAACTTCTTCATAAACAGGATTACCTTTACTATCAACTTCTCCTGTATCTTTACTATAAGTAACACTAAAGTCTAGATTTCCATACTTAGTAACATCATTAAATGGAGTATGGTTGCTTAAAGTAATCATAGTGCCCATAAATTTATCATTATTATTTTTAATATTATTTAATATTGATATAGATTGAGCAAAAAAACTTTTATCACTAAGCCCTAGTCCTATATAATTAGGATCATCCCTATCCTCTGGAACTACAAACGAATCCATTGCATAAAAATCTTGATATCCCAATGTTTTATACATAGTTCTTCTAT
>CAMENK010000047.1 GCA_945928335.1 uncultured Bacillota bacterium | reverse complement strand
TGCTATTTAATCATAATTATAAGTTCCATGTATTTTTTCTAATGTAGTTTTATCAAAAGGTTCTACTACCCATTCATCATCTTCTTTAGTTAAATCTACATCAATAGTATATTCTGTTCTTTCAGATGCTTCCATAAGTTTATTTAATTTATAATTTAAGAATTTTTCTTCATCATAGTTATTATCAACAATAAATTCATCATTATGAGATGATTTATATTCATCTGCTTCTTTTTGTACTTTATAGAAATCATATACTGATATTTTTACTTTTACTGTAGCTTCATCACCATTAATATCTTCATCTAATATTTCATATTTAATATCTGAATATTGCATTTTCATTGCTTTTGTATAATTTTCTTTTTGTTTTTCAGTTTTTAAATCTAGACCTTCAGTAGTAAATTCTAAATCATTTAATACTGCATCATCTAGTGCTTGATATTTTTTAAATAATTCAGTTACAGCTTTAGACGGAGTTTTATCTAGATAACAACCTACAGTTAGTAATAAAGAAAATAGAACTATAATAATTTTTTTCATAATACCTCCTGTTATTAGTTTTAATAAATATAAAAATTTTATACTATTTTTTCATAGTAATTAGATTTAATATGTTTAAAAATTCTTTATGTTTAGTAGTATATTCATTATTTATACTATTTATTAAAGTATTAAATTTATCATTTCCTATATTTGTATCAAACCATTCGTAATATAAGTAATCAATTTTATCTTTATCATTTTTCAATATATTAAGTTCTGAAGTTATTAAGTTAGCTATTCGTTTTTCTTTTCTAGTCATTCTATTTTGTCTTTTTTCATCTTTTAAAATTTCATAATTTACTTTAGTTATTTTCATATTAGTACTTATTGCTAATATTTCAACTTCTTCATTTACTAAAAATTTACTTTTTAATTTAGACACACCATTTTTATCAAATTTTACCATAAAAGCATTTATTCCATCAGTAAATGCTAGTTGATAATCTACTATTAAAGTGTTTCTTCCAGAAAATTTTTGGGTTTTATCCTTTATTTGATTCATTAATTCTAAATCTATTTTAAATGTTTTTGTTAGTAAGTTATAATAATCTTCAGAGTATATCTTTATTAGACATCCTCTTCTTATATGTTCGTAAGTATCAGTTTCTTCCCAATCATAAAAGTCTATTAAATCTTCATTCATGTTTACTAAAACATCATATATAAATATCATTTTTTCCCCTTTCTTAATATTAAATATAAGATTATTATTCCAATAATAATATAATAAAAATATAGATTACTAATTATAAACTTTACATATTCAAAAAAAGTATACCCGATTGTTAATAAATTTAAATTAATTATTATAAAAGATATACCTATACTTATTAAAAAAATACTTATTATATATATAATCCATTTAAACATCTTTACACTTCCCTAATAAATATTATTTCTTTTAATCAAAAATTATAATATAATTATAGTGGTGATTATATGAATATTATTGAATTATTAAAGTATATTATTTTAGGAATAGTACAGGGTTTTACTGAACCTATACCCGTTTCTTCTAGTGGACATGTTTTTATTTTAAAGAAGCTTATGGGTATTACAACTAGTGATTTAAACTTTGAAATAGTTGTTAATTTTGGTAGCTTACTTGCAATTTTACTTATCTATAAAGATGATATTATAAGACTTATTAAAAATTTCTTTAAATATTTTAAAGTTAAAAATGATGAAACTAAAAAAGATTTTAAGTATTGTTGGCTTATAGTTTTAGGATCTATTCCAGTTGGTATTGTTGGATTTTTATGGAAAGATAAAATTGAAAGCGCACTTAACAATGTTAAAATTGTGGGAATTTCATTTTTACTTACATCATTGTTCTTATTTCTTGTTAGAAATATTAAGGGTATAAAAAAGGATAAAGATTTAAGTTGGAAAGATGCTTTAGTAGTTGGATTAACTCAAGTTGTTGCAGTTATTCCTGGCATAAGTAGAAGTGGTTCAACTTTAATTGGAGGCTTATTTAGAGATTTAGATAGAGATACTGCTTTAAGATATTCATTCATGCTATACATACCTGTAAGTTTAGGCACTACATTATTAGGTTTCAAGGATTTATTAGAAATGAGCAATATTCATGATTTAGTTTTACCTTATGGCTTAGGTTTTATTGCTTCATTCATAGTTTCATTCTTTACACTTAGATGGTTTATTGGCGTTGTTAAAAAGGGAAATCTAAAATACTTTAGTATATATACTTTAATATTAGGCCTTTTAATTCTTATATTTATGTAAAAAAATATTTAGAAATTAATCTAAATATTTTTTTATTAGTCTAAATAATCAATTACTTCTAAACCATCTGCATCTTCATCATCTGAATCATCTGAATCATTAATTAATTCTTCATCTATATCTTCAATTTCTTCATTAGCATTACCACTATCGCTACTATTTTCGCCATCTTCATTTTCAGGTGTTTCTTCAAAGTCATACATTGATGAAGGGATAATTTGTTCTTCTTTCTCTTCTTCAAATTTATCTATTTTAGAATAGTCAGGTTCTTTACTTTCTCTATTCCATAAATCTATTATTTCATCTTTAATTACATCAACATTAACGTATAAGTATTGTTGTTCATTAACTAAATTTTCTACTCTGTTTGAGGCTTTTAAGTAGTTGATATTTTCTTTTAATTTTTGAAGCAAATCATTTTCTTTTTGATCTAATCTCTCTTGAGTTATAGCTAATGTTTTTTCTTCAATTGTAATTCTTTCATTTACTTCTATAACTTTATCATCTAATTCTTTAATTTTTGATTTATAAGATTTTACATCTTCATTATATTTACTTTCTAAGTAAGTTAAATCAGATATTTCATATCTTATTGTATTTATTAAATTTTTATAAGTATTTTCATCGCTTACTAAATTGCTTTCATTATATAGTTCTTTAACTAAATTATTTAATTTTGTATTTTTACTTTCGATATCCTTGTGAACTCTTTTAATAACATCTTCTACATCATTATTTAAAGCTAATACTTCTTCTTTTTTCTTATCTATTACTTCTAACTCTCTTTTTAATTCTTCAATTCTACTATTATGATAACTAATTCTTAAAATCATTGAATCTTTATTTTCTGCATTAGAGTAAGTATAGCTTTCTAAATTATCTGAATAATTTTTCTTTTTAGTAGAATATCTATCCATTAATTCAAATATATTACTTATTTTTACTTCTTCATGTGTTTTTTCATATTCTACTCTTGCTTTTTTTACAAGTGTATCAAATGTTTCACTTATACTTTCAAATGAATCATTATTTTTATAAGCATCAAGTAATTTATTTCCCAATATAACTGGATTATTGTATTTAACATTTAAAGATGCATCTATTTCCTCAATTTCTCTATTTATACTCTTAATAAGGTATTTGCTTTTAGTTGAATCAGTATCTTTAAGTGTAGATAATTCTTCTTCTAAGTCTTTTTTTCTTTCTTCTAATAAATCTATATCTTCTTCTAATTTTAAATCACTTAATTTGTAACCAGTCTTTTTAACTAATATGTTTACTAAATCTTCTAAAGCTCTATAATTCATTATTATCACCAATCCAATTCTATTTTATTCTTTTTTTCTTCTTGTTTAATTTCTTGTTTTTTTTCTTCTATAACTTTTTTTGGCTCCTCAATAATTTCTTCATTATCTTTTTCAATAATTATATCTATATTTTTTACTTTTTCTTCTTTATTATAACTCTCTAAAGGTATTTCTCCAGTAGTATTATTTTTATTCCATTCATTAATAAGTTCTTCTTTAACTTTTTCAGTATCTATATATAATACATCTTTAATATTATTTAAACTATTAATCTCTAATCTAATAATTTCGCTTTTATTAGTATCTTCCATTTTTTCTATATTATTAATATAATTATTTTCTTCTAATTTAGTCGAAACCCTATTTAATTTATTAATGTAAGTCTCTTTTTCTTTTTCTATATAAGTTTTTCTTTCGTTAGTCTTTCTTCTATTTTCTCTAACATCATTTAATACTGATTCTGTTTTTGAAAGTAATTCTTTAAATTTATCAATTTTCTCTATTGTTTTATTATTAGTGTTTTCAATACTTTCAAAACTTTCATAAGCAACGAAACTAGTAAGAGTATTATCTAAAACATTATTTATTTTTTCTAAATCTTTTTCTAATTTGTTTATGTATTCTTTTACTTTATTAACTATATTTATATCATTTTTTTCTGAATTTCTTAATTCATCTAAGGTTTTATCAATCCCACTTAATTCATGATTAAAGTTTTCAATTTTTTCTTCTAAATAATTCTTATATCGCTTGTCCATTTCTTTTTCTTCAGTTGACTCATAAGAATTATTTTCAATTTTATCTAGTAAATTTTTATAGTCTAATTCAAGTTTATTTAATCTATCATATATATTACTTAAACTATTGTAAGTCCTATTTTTACTTGCTAAATTTCCTAATAGCTCTATTCTCATTTTTACACTTGAATATGGTTTTCCCTCTTTATAGGCGTTTAATAAGCTTTTTCCGACTATTTCAGCATTATTTTCCCAATTAGCTTGTCTAACTTTCAAATCATCTATCATTTTTGATAATACTTTTTTATTATTTGAATCTTCTCTTTTAGCTTGTAAATCTTTAATACTATTTTTTACTTTTTCTAGTTCTGTTTCACTATAATTACTATCAATATTAAAACCAGCTCTTTTTACTAAAAGGCTAACTAAATTTTTTATTACTTCATAATTAGTATTCACATTAACCACCTATTCCCTATTTTCCTAGATTTATTTTATCATGTTTACATTAGCATTACAATAAGCAATTGTTTTACAAATATTTTACATTAAATAGACTTTTTACAATCTTCACTTTCAGTTTTATTGTTTTCAAAATAATCTTTTAATTTTTCTAGTTCTGATAAATTTATGTCGACTATAGAAAGACATTCTTCAAATGGTTTATTATAAATATTTTTGCTAAAGATACAGCTTATTATATTTTTCATCTAATATTTCTAAAAAATCTATTTCATTAGTTAATCCTAGTTCTTCAAATTTTTTTAGCATATTTTCTTCTAAATAAATACTTGTAGTCTGATAGAGAATTTTTTTTATAATTAGGCTTATTTACATAATGACTTCACTCGTGTGAAAGTACAATAGCATCAATTGCATAATCGCTGTTGCTGAATAATTTTCGCCTTTGTTTGAAACACTTCCTATAAAATATTTTCTTATATTATTTTGAAATTCACAAATATCATTTGAATAGTTAGCATTAAGTGTCCCATCATTTAAAACTTCATCTACATTAATATCGATCCCAGAACTTGCTAATACTTCTTTTACTAAAGTAATTTTATTAGTTATGTCCATTTTAGTTAATTCTTTTATTTGAGGATTTTTTATTTCTAGTTTATTCAATATTTCACATACAATCTCTGTTATTTTATAAAGAATAGACAAGTCATGTAGAAATGAATTATCATAACCCAGTTCACTTTTTAAAAATTCTCTTTCAAAAAATTCTTCTAATACTCTATTTAATTCTTCTTCTGTCATGGTACTCCTTAATATTTATTCTTCTATTTGTTTATTAATTTCAACATTACTTATAGAATCAAATCTTTTAGTTATTTTGTCTGTAG
>CAMENK010000046.1 GCA_945928335.1 uncultured Bacillota bacterium | reverse complement strand
TTAGAAACAGCATTTGAAATAGCAAAAGAACAGGGAATAGAAAATATTAGTAACAGAGAACTTGCAAAACGAATGAATTCTTCTATAAGACCAATATATTATCAATTTAAAAATGTAAATGAACTGAATCAAGCATTATACACAAAAATAGAAAAATATTTTTATGATTTTTTACTAGATAATGTGGAAGAAGAAATTCCACCATACAAACAAGTAGGTATAAACTATATAAAGTTCGCTAAAAAAGAAAAAAAACTATTTCAAGTCTTATTTATGAGTAATAATCTAAAACTTGATAATCTTACATCTGAAGAAAATGAAGATTATTTAAAATTAGTAAAACTAATAAAACAAAATACTAAAATAAATGATAAAGACATTAAATTATTTCACACAAAAATGTGGATATTTACACATGGAATAGCAACACTAGTAGCTAGTGAAGCAGTAAAACTAAGTGAAAAAGAAATCAACGAACTTTTAACGCAAGAATTCCAAGCACTAATGCTATTTGAAGAAAAAAATAAATAAAAGAAGGAGATAAATAAAAATGAGAAATATAAAAAACATACTATGGGGGATAATTTTAATAATAATAGGTACTATTATAGGAACAAATGCTTTAGGAATAACTAACATAAATATATTTTTTAAAGGATGGTGGACACTTATAATAATAATTCCATGCTTTATTGATTTATTTAAAGAATCTAATAAAACAGGTAATATTATAGGAATTTTAATAGGAACAGTATTATTACTATGCTGTCAAGATATACTAGATTTTAGTATAATTTGGAAACTTGCTTTACCAACAATACTTATTATAATAGGCTTATCAATTATATTTAAAGATATATTTAATAGTAAAATAAATTCAGAAATAAAAAAACTAAATGAAAAAAGATTAGACAAAGGATATTGTTCTACATTTTCAAGCCAAAATATAAAACTTGATAAAGAAAAATTTACAGGAACTAATTTAGATGCTGTATTTGGTGGAATTGAACTTGACTTAAGAAATGCAATTATAGAAAAAGATGTAGTAATAAATTGTAGTTGTGTGTTTGGTGGTATTGACATTTATGTTCCAGAAAATGTAAGAGTTAAGGTTAAATCAAACTCAATATTCGGAGGAGTAGATGAAAAAAAGAGAAAGAATAACACTAATGAATCAAGTCCTGTAATTTACATAAATGCAACATGCATCTTTGGAGGCGTTGAAATTAAATGACATCAGCTCAAAAAATAATAAAATATACAGCCATAGCCTTTGCCATATTTTTAATATTCACAATTGTATCAGCGATTCTAGGAGGTATATATGGAGTAGCTAATATCATTGGACTTAGTAATAAGGAAAAAACAAATGAAGAACTAACGACTCTAAATTGTGGTGACTATAATAATTTAAGATCCCTAGAAATAGATATAAACTATAGTGAACTAGAAATAAAAGAAGGAGATAAATTTTTAATAGAAACAAATAATAAAGAAATAGAATGTAATAAATTAAATAACAAAATAAAAATAAAAGAAAATGATAAATGGTTTAATTCTAAATCTTCATCATTAGTGATTTACATACCTTCTAATTATGAGTTTGATAATGTAGATATAGAAACAGGAGCTGGAAAAGTTTATATCGAAAGTATAAAAACAAAAGAATTAGATTTAGAACTTGGTGCTGGTGAAACAGAAATAGAATATGTAAATTCTGAAAAAACAAATATTGACACTGGAGCAGGATTTACTAAAATTAATTCAGGGATAATAAACAACTTAGATTTTAATATGGGAGTTGGTAAAACTGAAATATCTGCTGAATTAAAAGGCACAAGTGATATAGATGCTGGTATTGGAGAACTAAATATAAATTTATTAGGAGATAAAGAAAATTACAAAATAAAAGTTGACAAAGGAGTAGGTGAAATTAATATAGACAATAATCCTATATCAAATGAAACAATATTTGGAAATGGAAATAATTTAATAAAGATAGATGGTGGAATTGGAAAAATATCAATAAATTTCATAAACAATATTTAAAATAGAAGAAAGGAAAAAAATGAACAACATAATAGAAGTAAAAAATTTAACAAAACAATATAAAACCTTAACAGCCGTTGATAATCTATCCTTTAATGTAAAAGAAGGTGAAATTTTAGGATTACTGGGCCCTAATGGAAGTGGAAAAACAACAACAATCAATTGTATACTTTCGCTTCTAAACTATCAAAAAGGTACTATAAAAATATTTGGAAAAGAAATGAAACCAGATTCTTATGACATTAAATCTAAAATAGGTGTAATATTTCAAGATGTTGCAGTATTTGAAGAATTAACAGTTTATGATAATATTGATTATTTCTGTGGACTTTATATAAAAGATAAAAAGAAAAGAAAAGAATATATAAATGATGCAATAAACTTAGTAGGTTTAAATGAATTCAAAAAATTCTATCCTAAACAATTGTCAGGAGGTCTCTTAAGAAGATTAAATATTGCATGTGGAATTGCACATAAACCAAAACTAATATTTTTAGATGAGCCTACAGTTGCAGTTGATCCACAAAGCAGAAATAACATCCTTGATAACATAAAAACATTAAGAAATCAAGGTACTACAATAGTCTATACAACTCATTATATGGAAGAAGTAGAAATACTATGTGATGAAATAATAATATTAGATAAAGGAAAAATCCTAGCAAAAGGAACACTAGATGAACTAAAAGAATATGCAAGTATAGAAGAAAAAATAACAGTTGAAATAAATGACTTAAAAGAAGAAATAATAGAAGAAATAAAAGAATTTAAAAATGTTGATAAAATATCTTATGAAAGAAATATATTGTTAATAACTTACAAAAAAGGTAAAAATAATTTAGGTGAATTAATTGACTACTTAAAATCTAAAAAAGTAAAATACAATAAAATATTTTCAGAAAGACCAACATTAAATGATGTATTCTTAGAATTAACTGGAAAGGAATTAAGAGACTAATGCTTTATCATAATTTAAAATATTCACTAAAAGTTTTACTCAAAAATAAAGGTTTAATATTTTGGACATTTGCTTTTCCAATTATACTAGCAATATTCTTTAAATTAGCATTTTCGGATATTGAAAATAAAGAAAAATTAGACATAATAAATATCGCTGTAATAAACAATGAAGAATATAATTCTGATGAAATATTCAAAAATACATTTGCTGAATTAAGTAATAAAGATAGTGAAAATTATATGCTTAATATTACATATACAGATCTGAGCAAATCTAAAAAAATGTTAGATAATAATGAAATAACAGGATATCTATTATTCAGTAATAATGAAGTAAATATAATAGTTAAAAATAATGGAATAAATGAAACTATTCTAAGATATATAGTTGATGAAATACAAAGTAATAAAGAAATAATAAATAATTTAATTGAAAATGAAATAAGAGAAAATAATAATTTTTCAATAGATTATAAAACTATAACTGAAAATGTAAAAAAACAAGTATTAGATAATAATATTAAACTAAATAATATTTCAAATAAAAATTTAAGCTATACTATGATAGAATTTTATACGGTAATAGCAATGGCTTGTCTTTATGGCGCTATGCTTTCAATGTATATAGTTAATATGAAATTACCTAATATGTCTAACGTTGGAAAAAGAATATCAATTTCTCCATCTAATAAAAACAAAATAATACTTGGAAGCCTATTTGCAAGTTATATTCTTGAGTTAATAGGAATAAGTATTTTATTGATTTTTACTTCTTTAATATTAAAAGTTGATTATGGTAATAACTTACCACTAGTATTTTTAACAGCAATAGTCGGATCTCTTGCAGGCTTATCTTTGGGTTTATTTTTAGCAACGGTAATCAAAACAAATGAAAATGCTAAAATAGGTATTTTAATATCAGTAACAATGTTAGAATGTTTTCTATCAGGAATGATGGGAATTACTATGAAATATATAATAGATAAAAATATACCTATAATAAATAAAATAAATCCAGCCAATATGATAACTGATGCATTATATTCACTTTATTATTATGATTCTCTTAAAAGATATAGTTTAAATATACTAAGTCTCCTAATTTTTTCTATAATACTAATAGTGATTTCATATATCACATTGAGGAGGCAAAAATATGACAGTATTTAAAACATTTTGGAAAATAGTAAAAAAATATAAAGGTACTATAATTTTATATACAGTTATGTTAATAGCTTTTGGTGGGATAAATCAAATTGCAAATGAAAATGAAACTGACTTTGTTAATAGTAAACCAAATGTAATAATTGTAAATAATGATGAAGAGAAAGGTTTAACTAAAAATTTAATTGACTATATAAAAAATAATTCAAATATAATAGATATAAAAAATACAGAAGAAGCTAGAAATGATGCAATATTTTTTAGAGATGCAAATTATATAATATATATACCAAATGGTTATAGGAATGATATACTAAAAGGTCTTAATCCTGAAATTGAAATTAAATCATCTGGTGACTATCAATCTAGTTTAGCAGAAATGATATTAACAAGATATTTAAAAACTCAAAGTATATATAATAAAGAAATAAAAAATGAAACTGAATTAATAAATACAATAAATAAAACTTTAAAGAAAAAATCAATAGTTGAAATTTCATCTAAACTAAATACAGATGAAATAACTAAAATATCAAGATTTTTTAACTTTGCAAGTTACTCAATAATGGCGGTTATATTGTATATAATCTGTTTAGTATTATATAGTTTTAATAAAGATATAGTTAAAAAAAGAACAATCATAAGTAGTATGAATTATAAAAAACATAACAAGCTTATATTATTTGCAAGTTCATTATTTGCTTTATTGATATGTATATTATATATGATACTAAGTATTATTCTATTTAAAGAATCAATGATAACAACAAGAGGACTAATATATCTATTAAACACATTTATATTTACCTTTACTGCATTAACATTAGCTTTATTAGTAAGTAGTTTAGTTAATAGTAAAGAAGCTATAAGTGGAATTGTTAATGTAGTTGCATTAGGATCGGCATTCCTATGTGGAGCTTTTATACCAGTAGAGTTTTTACCAGAACAAGTTTTAAAAATATCTAGAATTCTACCTGCTTATTGGTATATAAATTCTAATGAATTACTTAAAACTACTGAAATACTAAATTTATCAACATTAAAACCAATTTTAATAGATTATTTAGTAATGATTATATTTGGAATAATATTTATAATTATTAACAACTTAGTTACAAAGAAAAAAAGAGTATCTTAATGTAACTCTTTACAAACACCTTCATCCGGTTCATAAAAACAATGACTTTTATATCTTCCAGATAATGATTGACTATACCAAGAACTCTTACAAGATTCACCTGTCTTAGGTGCATAAAACCATAAAGCATTAGTTGCTGGGTGATAATACTCACCTCTAAGAACTCTCTTTGCGAGTTCTTTTTCTTTTGTTGTACTTTTTGAATAAAATAAAGAACTAGTAGTACCAGAAAATTGATTTTTTTGATATATAACATCATAAATTGTTCTCGCATCTTTAAAATCTAAACAATCTGCAATCGCACGATTAACAATAACATTACCAACCATTAACATTCCTAAATCTCCTTCTGCCAAAGCTTCTGCTCTCATTAGCCTAGCACATAAATCTAGTTCTTTAT
>CAMENK010000045.1 GCA_945928335.1 uncultured Bacillota bacterium | reverse complement strand
TCAAACATGTACAGTAACATTAAAATCAATACTTCCAACATTATATGAAAAGATATTAGCAGATAATCCAACAGTAAGTACAAGAAGTAGTTTTTCTTCTACTAATGTAGCAAATACAACAGGAACAATATATAGTACAAATGCAACAGAAGATGGAAGTACAGTATATTATTATTCAGGAAACACAACCAAAAACTGGGTATTATTTGGAGGATTCTATTGGAGAATAATAAGAACAAATGAAGATGGAAGTGTAAGACTATTATATTCAGGAACAAGTCCAAATACAACAAGTGGATATATAGGAACATCAGAATTTAATACTTCATACTCAACAATGTATGTAGGATATATGTATGGAACAAGTGGAAGTTTAGCAAATAATAGAACAAATACAAAGGATAGTACAATAAAAAAAACAATAGATACATGGTATGAAAATAATCTTTTAACAAATTATGACAATTATATAAGTAAAACAGCAATATATTGCAATGATAGAAGTGTTGGATATGGTACATATAACACAGGAACTACCTGGTTCTATTATGGAACATATGCAAGAATTATTTTAAATAGAACACCAACATACAAATGTGGAGGAAATGGAACAGGTGGATTGCTTGAAAGTACTCAAGCAGTAGAAGATAAGTTTAGTGCAAGTACAGAAGGTGGAGGAAATGGGCAACTAAAATATCCAATAGCCTTAATGACAGCAGATGAAGTGGAATTTGCAGGAGGAACGTTTGATCAGTCATTATCTAGTCCATATGCATGGTATTATACCAATAGTTCAGGAGAAAGTATTACCGGTTCTACTAGGTGGTGGACAATGGCTCCTTACGAGAGTGGCTCTCAATCTGAAGTTTGGAACGTCGATGTTTCTAACAGTTCGGGTGACTTGTTAGGTGGTTTGGACAATTACGTTGTAATTAATACGTTCGCTGTTCGTCCTAGCATTTCTTTAAAATCTTGTATTTTAGTGTCTGATGGTGATGGAACACCAACAAGGCCTTATCAAATTTCTATAGATGATACATGTGCTACTGCGGAAAATTAGGGTGGTATATATGGTAATAGAAAATGAATTAAAGATGATAGTTGGTAGAAATGTAAGAAAGTATAGAAAACTAGATGGAAGATATACTCAAAAAGAATTAGCAAGTTTAATAGGTGTAACTACTGCATTACTTGGTGCTTTAGAAAGTCCTAATATATGTCAGGGTATAAGTATTTATACACTATATAAAATAAGTGAAGTACTTGATATATCTATAGATAAATTCTTCGAAAATTAGAAACTTCGGTTTCTTTTTTTCTTGATAAAGTAAGATAGTAGTTGTATAATTTAAGTATAGAGTAAGAGGGAAAATATGGATAATATAGTTATTTTATGTTTAGCAGTTTTTTGTGCAAGAATAATTGATACGAGTTTAGCAACTATTAGGACAGTAATGGTAGTGAAAGATAGAACTATTTTAGCTTTCATATTTGCATTTTTTGAAGTATTTGTATGGTTTTTAATAGTAAGACAAGCTCTAACTTCAGTAGAACATATATTATTATTAGCCATCGCCTATAGTGCTGGTTATGCATGTGGTGTTATGGTAGGAATGTACATTACTGATAGGTTTATAGTAAGTAATGTTTCTGTTAATATTGTTGTTAAGCAGAAAAAAGAAATAGTAAACGCTTTAATTGAACATAATTTTGCAGTAAGTGTTAGTAGAATTAAAGGTAAGGATTTAATAAGCAATAAGTATATGATTTTTGTGGCAACTACAAGTAAAAGAGTAGATGAACTTAAAAAAATAGTAACTGAAATTGATGATCATGCGTTTATAGTAGTTAGTGAAAATAAAGCAGTTTTAGGTGGTTATAGATAAAAGTCAAAATTAAAAAAGCGTTTTGGCTTTTTTTGTCGTATATAATATATAGAGGGTTTAAAAGTATTGACAAATTAGTAATATATATGGTACCATAAGCCTATTTAAAAGGAGCTAGAAATGGCATTTATAGATGAAGAAACAATTAAAAAAATTAGAAGTGAAAATGATATTGTTGATGTAATAGGTAGTTATCTTCCTTTAGTACAGAAAGGTAAAAACTACTTTGCCGTTTGCCCATTTCATGATGATCATTCACCATCAATGTCTATTAGTAAAGATAAACAAATTTATAGATGTTTCGTATGTGGAGCAAGTGGTAATGTTATATCATTTGTAAGAGATTATGAAAAAGTATCATTCCAAGAAGCATTAGAAATACTAGGAAAAAATGTAGGTATAAAGATAAATTCTGAAAAGAAAAGTAATTATTCTCCATATAAAGAGTTTTATGATATATATAATATAAGTAAAGATTATTATAAAAATAATTTAAATTCTAAAAGTGGTGAAAAAGCTAGAGAATACCTAAATAAAAGAAAGTTAGACAAAAGTACTTTAGATTATTTTGATATAGGTTTATCCCTTAATGGAGGCCTAGCTAATAGCTTAGCAAAAAAACATGATAAAAATAAACTAATAGATATAGGATTATGCAATTCTGAATTAAAAGATTTGTTTCACAATAGGATAATGTTTACTATTAAAGATAATGATGGTAATACTGTTGCCTTTAGTGGACGTAAATATGAAGAAAATAATAATGAACCTAAATACATAAATAGCAAAGAAACAGTAATATTTAAAAAAGGTACTATTTTATATAATTTATACAATGCAAAGGATTATATTAGAAAGAAAAAGGAAATAATAATTAGTGAAGGTTTCATGGAAGTAATTAGACTTCATACAATTGGAATAGATAATTCAGTCGCACTTATGGGAACAAGTTTTACTAAAGAACATCTAAATATTATAAAAAATTTAAAATGTAGTGTAGTTTTAAATTTAGATCAAGATGAAGCTGGTAAAACTGCAACTATATCAATTGGAGATACATTAGTTGAAAATGGTATAAATCCTACAGTTATTATATTTAGTAAATATAAAGACGCAGATGAACTTATTTCCAATGAAGGAGCAGAACCATTCTTAAAAGCATATGAATCTAGAGTTAGTTTTATAGATTTTAAATTAAACTATTTAAAGAAAAACAAGGATTTAACTAATGCTGTTGATTTAAGCAAATACATAAAAGATAGTATAGACGCAATTAATTTAGTAGATGATGATATATTAAGAGAAATAAAAATAAAAGAATTATCTAAAAACTATGACTTAGATGAAGACATTATAAGAGGAAAAATAACTAATAAAAATATTAAAGAAATAAAACAAGAAGTTATAAAACCAAAGAAAAAAATTAAATATAATAAATATGATGTAAGTGAATTAAGACTATTATACTTGATGATGAATAATCCAGAACTTATTTTATATTATGAAAATAATTTAGGTTATATGAATAATACAGATAGAAGAATGTTAGCAAATGAAATAGTAAAATTTAAAAATAAAAATAAAACATTTGATTTGGGAGATTTTATTTGTTATACTATGCAGAGTCAAGAACTTGAAAAAGTATATAAAGAAGTTATGGAATATAATAATATTGATAATTATTCTATGGAAGAAGTAGATGATTATATAACAAGAATAAAAGAACAAAGAGTTAATAAACAAATCGAATCATTAAAGGAAAAAATGAAAAATACGATAGATATTGAGGAAAAGAAGAGATTAGCAAATAAAATAGAAAATATAAAAAAGGAAGTGCTAAAATGGTAAATGAATTAAAAACTTTTGAGGAAATATTAAATGAATTAGTAGAAGAAGGAAAAAAACAAGGATATCTAACATATGAACAAATTGCTAAAAAAACAAACAATTTAGAATTAGATAGTAATAACTTAGATGATTTATATAATACTTTAAGTGAAAATCAAATAGAAGTCAGAAGTGAAGACGAAGATGATACTGATGAAGGACTTATTCTAGAAGAACCAGAACTAAACATAGAAACTATTAGTAATGAAAGTAAAGATATGTCTGTTAATGATAATGTTAGAATGTATTTAAAAGACATTGGTAAAATTAGTTTACTTAGTTTAGAAGAAGAACAAGAAATCAGCCATAGAATTGCTGCTGGGGATGAAGATGCTAAAAGAATATTGGCTGAATCTAACTTACGTTTAGTAGTAAGTATTGCTAAACGTTATGTAGGTCGTGGATTATTATTCCTTGATCTTATTCAAGAAGGTAATATAGGGCTTATGAAAGCTGTTGATAAATTTGATTTTGAAAAGGGATATAAATTTTCAACTTATGCAACATGGTGGATACGTCAAGCAATTACACGTGCTTTAGCAGATCAAGCTAGAACAATACGTGTTCCAGTACATATGGTAGAAACAATAAATAAAATGGCTAGAATTGAAAGACAAATGGCCCTAGATTTAAATCGTGAACCAACTAATGAAGAACTAGCAAAAAAGATGGGATTATCTTTAGAAAAAATAGTTGAAATTAGAAAAATAGGACAAGATCCAGTAAGTTTAGAAACTCCAATAGGTGAAGAAGATGATTCTCATTTAGGAGATTTCCTAGCTGACAAAGATACTATGAGTCCAGAAGAATATGCAACTTATGAAAATTTAAAAGAAGAATTAAAAAAAGTATTAGAAACTCTTACTAAAAGAGAAGAAGAAGTATTAGAATTACGTTTTGGACTATATGATGGAACATGTCATACTCTTGAAGAAGTAGGTAAAAAATTTGGCGTAACTAGAGAAAGAATAAGACAAATTGAAGCAAAAGCTCTACGTAAATTAAGACATCCTAGTCGTGCTAAAAAATTAAAGGATTTCTTAGTTGACTAGATTAGAAACAATTTCTTCATATATAAATAATGGTGAATTAGTTCTAGATGTGGGATGTGATAAGGCTCATCTAAGTAGAATACTAGCAAAGAGAAAAATATACTCTGTCGCAAGTGATATTCATCCTCACATAATTGAAGAAGCAATTTCTTTAACTTCACCAGAATTAATAAAATATATAACATTTAAAGCAGGCGATGGAGTTACTATCGATGATGAAAAAAATTATACTTTAGTACTTGCTGGAATGGGTACACACACAATATTGAAAATTTTAGATAATAGTAAAAAAGAATTTAAAAAAGTAATCACTATTTCTAATAATAATCATGACATTCTTAGAACAAAAATGCTTAAATACGGATATAAAGTAGACTGTGAAGAAATTATAAAAGAAAAGAAAAAATACTATAACTTGATAGTATTTATTAAAGGAAAAAAAGATTATTCTAAAGAAGAAATATTGTATGGATATAATCATAAAAATAAAATACTTCTAAAAGAAAGAAATGACTATTTAATAAATAAATATACAAAAATATTAGAACACACAAATAACAAAAATCTAGTAGAGAAAGTAGAAATATTAAAAAACTTTAAATACTAGTTTTTTTATTGAAAAAAAGTTAAAGTATCTAAATTTAATTCTGATCTATTACCGTTAGTATTATTTACTTTTTTAAAATTAGTTATTGGTCTTTCCATAGACTTTATTTCTTTAATCTCTGCTTCTTTTGCAGCTTCTTTAATACTTGTAACACTAGAAAAAGCACTTTTAACATTCTTTACTATAGGGGTAACCTGCTTATAAATAGGAATAGCTTTATTTACTATACCTATTGTATTATTTACTCCACTAACTATTTTAGATAAATTAAATCCTTTCAAAATACTATTTGCCATAATAGTCACCTAATATATTATATTTATTTTAGGTTAAAAGTTTACATTTAATAGTTTAAATTTTATACAATATTTGATACAATGTTTAATAGGTGATAGACATGAAAAATAAAATTGAAAATATTTTTAAAGGAATAGGATATACACTGGTATTGTTTTTAAGTTATGTAATGATTCCATCAGTGTTAGCCATAATAATAAGACAAGCATTTAATTTATCAGAAGACATATCTTCTTTTATAGGAAATGTTATATAT
>CAMENK010000044.1 GCA_945928335.1 uncultured Bacillota bacterium | reverse complement strand
ATACTGGTGAAATAAGACCAGAGGAAGCAGCAAATCATCCACAGAAAAATGTTTTGATGAGAGCTTTAGGTGCTAGTGAAAAAGTTGAAGTAGATATATTTGATGTTGAAAATACAGTTGATGGAATATTTTTATGTAGTGATGGGCTTACAAATATGGTAACAAAAGAACAAATAGAAAAAGTACTTAACGATGATACTTTAGATATAGAAGAAAAGGTGGATAAGTTAATATTAAAAAGCAATTTAAGAGGAGGAAATGATAACATTTCTATTGCGTTTTTAACAAATGGTGGTGTGTATGATAATTAAAGGAACAAAGATAAATGATAGATATTCTATAATTAGAACTCTTGGGGAAGGCGGAATGGCTAATGTTTATTTAGCCTATGATACTATACTTGATAGAAATGTTGCTGTTAAAGTTTTAAGAGGCGATCTTAGAAATGATGAAAAATTTGTAAGACGTTTTCAAAGAGAAGCTTTAAGTGCATCTAGCTTAAATCATCCAAATATAGTTGAAATGTATGATGTAGGTGAAGATGATGGAGAATATTACATTGTAATGGAATATGTTGAAGGTAAAACGTTAAAGCAACTTCTAAAGAGAAGAGGAAGTTTAACAATAACTGAAGTAATTGATATAATGAGTCAATTAACTGATGGAATGGCACATGCTCATGATTCTTACATAATACATAGAGATATAAAGCCTCAAAATATAATGATTCTAGAAAATGGATTAATCAAAATAACTGACTTTGGAATAGCTATGGCTTTAAATAGTACCCAACTTACTCAAACTAATTCGGTAATGGGAAGTGTTCATTATTTACCACCAGAACAAGCAGCAGGAAAAGGATGTACAATAAAAAGTGACATCTATTCAATGGGAATACTTATGTATGAACTATTAACAGGGAGTGTTCCATTTAAAGGAGACAATGCTGTAGAAATAGCTTTAAAGCAATTAAAAGAACCTATTCCAAGCATAAGGAAGAAATTACCAGAATTACCACAAAGTATAGAAAACATAATAATAAAAGCAACAGCAAAAAATCCTGCTAATAGATATAAAGATGCTAGAGAAATGCATCAAGATATTATAACTGCTATGGATGAAAATAGAATAAATGAGAAAAAATATGTCTATCCATATCCAGAAACAGATATTGAAAGCACTAAAAAATTAGATGAAACAGTTAAGGCAATAAAAAAACAAGAAGAAGTAAAGGAAGAAAATATGCGTAGTATAGAAAAAGAAGAATCTAAAAATCAAAATAAATTATTGATAATACTAGCCAGTATATTCGCAGGCCTAGTAGTTATGATAACTGCTATAGTATTTTTACTTCCAAAATTAAGTAAAGGTAAATCATTAGAAGTCCCAGACCTTTCAAATTTAGATGTAGTTGAAGCAAGCAATAGATTAACTAAATTAGGATTAAGCGTAGAATGTTCTGATGGAGATTATAAATATATACCTAGTGATGAAATTGCTGAAGGAAAAGTTATAAAAACTAGTCCAGAGAAAGGAACTATAGTTAAAGAAGGAAAAACAATTTGTATATATGTATCAAGTGGAGATGCATCATTTACTATGGAAGACTATTCTGGTAAAAATTATATTGAAGTAAAAACATTACTTGAAACAAAATATAATTGTAACGTTGTTGTAGAAAAAGAAAAAGTAACTGATGAAGAAAAATATAAAGGAAAAGAAGAAACTGTATTGAGAACTAATCCAGGAGTAGATGAAATGGTTAAATATGGAAGTAACATAACTCTATATGTACCAGAACTTGAAATATTATATCCTGATTTTACTAGTGGTTATACAGTAGAACAAGTACAAGAATTTGCAACAAAATATAAAATAAACTTAGAAATAAAATATGAAACAAATTCACTTTTACCTAGTGGAACAATTATGAGTCAATCTAGACCTAGTAAAAGTGTAGTAAAAGAAGGAGTAACACTTACAATAACAGTTGCTGAACCACCTGAAGTTGTAGAAGAAGTTATAGTACCAAATGAAGAATAATAGTATAGGAAAAATTATAAGTATAAATAAAGATTTATATACTGTTATGAATAATAACAGTCTTTTTCCTTGTACAGTAAGAGGAAAATTAAAAAATATAAAACTTACTGTAGGTGATAATATAACATTTAATAAAGACACATTAACTATAGAAAGTGTAGAAGAAAGAAAAAATTCTTTAATAAGGCCTTTAATCTCAAACATTGATAAATTATTCATAGTAATAAGTACACATATACCAAGTTTTAGTTCTTACTTACTTGATAAATTCCTTGTACTAAGTGAATACAACAATATAAAGCCAATAATAATTATCACTAAAATGGATCTATGTACAAAAGAAGAACTAAAAGAGATAAGAAAATATATTAAATACTATAAAAAAATTGGATATAAAGTTTATACTAATAAACAAATTAAGAAAATAAAAAAAGAAATAAAAAATTCTGTAGTCGCTGTAGCTGGTCAAACTGGAGCAGGCAAAAGTACTTTGCTTAATAAAATAGATAAAAACTTAAATTTAAAAACTGGTGAAGTAAGCTATAGCTTAGGACGAGGAAAACATACAACAAGATTAGTTGAATTACTAAATACCTGTGAAGGATTAATCGCGGATACACCAGGATTTAGTAGTTTGGAATTAGATATTGATAAGTCTGAAATAAGTGGTTTCTTTATAGAATTTGGTTATGAATGCAAATATAAAAGTTGTACGCATATTAAAAATGAAGGATGTAAAGTAATAGAAAAAGTCAATAAAGGGAAAATATTAAAAAGTAGATATGACAATTATCTAAAACTTATAAAAGAATAGAAATTAAAATATATCAAAGGAGTGATAAAAAATGTTAGTAAGTGGATCTTTTTTGTCAAATGAAATAAGTCCAAAAGACGCTATTAAAATGTTAAATAAAACTGATATGGATTACTTACATGTGGATATAATGGATGGTAAATTTGTACCTGAAAAAACTTTTACTATAAAAGAAGTAACTGAATTTTCAAAATATACTAATAAAAGTTTAGATGTACATCTAATGGTTAAAAATCCAATAAAATATATAGATGATTTAAGTATGCTAAATACTTCCTATATAACATTTCACTATGAAGCGGTTAAAAATCATAAAGAAATAATCGATAAAATAAAAAACAATGGTTTAAAAGCAGGTATTAGTATTAAGCCAAATACAAATATTAAAGAAATAGAAGGATTACTTGATGAGCTAGACTTAATATTAGTAATGAGTGTCGAACCTGGAAAAAGTGGACAAGCATTTATGGAAAGTGTAATATATAAATTAAAAATATTAAAGAAATTAAAAGAAGAAAAAGGTTATAAGTACATAATAAATATAGATGGTGGAATAAATAATGAAACATTTCCAAAAGTAAAAGATTATGTCGATATGGTTGTAAGTGCTTCATATTTGCTTAAAGGTAATGCAGAACAAAAAGTAAAAGAATTTAAAATGTAGTTATTTAATTACATTTTTTTATTTAATCGTAAAAATAATGGGTTTTTTTGTAAATTAAAGTCATAAAAAGTTGAAAAAAAGATATATAAGTGTTATAATCTCTCATAGAACGAAGGGAGGGAAAGAAAACATGACTCGTGTAGAAGTTAAGAATGGTAATGTTGAAAATGCTTTAAAAAGATTTAAAATTAAAGTTCAACGTAGTGGTGTCCCTTCTGAAATGAAAAAAAGAAAGGAATACTCTAAACCAGGTGTAGTAAGAAGAGAAGCTAAAAAAGAAGCAATTAAAAATGCTAGAAGAAATAATAGAAGACATGCTTCTTAGGAGGAATATTTATGTTATATGATAAAATAAATAAAACTATGCTTGAAGCTATGAAGAGTAAGGACAAAGATACTCTAAGTACAATAAGGCTTCTAAAAAGCGCTATTGATTTATATAGAATAAATAATAAACTTGATGAAATAACTGATGAAGTTGTTATTGAAGTTGCAAGCAAACAAGTAAAACAACATAGAGAGAGTATTGAAGAATTTAGAAAAGCTGGTAGAGATGATCTTGCTGATAATTTAGAAAGAGAAATTAAAATTATTAGTGAATTTTTACCAGAACAATTAACTAAAGAAGAAATAGAAGAAGAAATAGATAAGATATTTGCTTTAGTAAAACCCGAAGGAAAAAAAGATATGGGTAAAATAATGAAAGAAGCAAATACAAGACTTAAAGGTAAGGCAGATTTTAAATTGGTTAGTATTATTGTAAATACTAAACTAGATATGTAATCGCGCACACTCTAGTTATTGATAGATTTTTGCTACTTCTATCGTTTGAAAATTAGTACAATCATTTTGTACTAGTTTTATTTTGCCTTGTATTGTATAATTATAATAGATAAGATAATATGGAAATAAGTGAAACTAAAAAATACAATTATCATATACATATAAATAGTAATTCATTACAAAATGCTAATGAATATGTTTTAAATGCAAGATTAAATGGTATAAATGTAATAGGATTTATAGACTATGCTCCAACTAGTGAGATAGAATTTCCTAATAATTCTAAAAATGTGTATTCAAATATTTTGGAATATATTAGTTTAATAAATGGTTTAAAAAGAGACAATCCAGATATGACTATTTTATGTGGATTAGAAGCTATATATGATGAAACAAGAGAATCGTATTTAGGAGAATTAAGAGAAAAAGTAGATTATATGATTTTAGGAATACATGATGAAAATAATTTAGAAAATAATCCTAATTATTCAATTGAATATGCTAAAAAAGTATGTCAAGGTATTGAAAGTGGAATATTTGACTTAGTAGTTCATCCAGATGAATTTTTAAAATTTAGATCTAATATGGATACAGAAGATAAAAGAAATGAGTTTGACAATAATTCAAAAAAAGCTATTGAACTCATAACTAGCACTGCTTTAACATTTAATATACCTCTTGAATTAAACACTGAAAATATAAAAAACACTATAGAATTTTGGAAAATTGCATCATTAAAAAGAAACCGAGTACTTTTAGGAAAAAATATAAAATCAAGTAAAGAATTTAGTGAATTAAGTAATACAGAATTAGATGATTTAATTCATAATCTTCATCTTAATTTTGTCCAAAAAGAATACAATCCAATATTAGATAGATTACAAAATCAAAGATTAAGTTATACTTACAGGAATAGACAATCAAAAACAATAACTATATATACTTCATTAAGTAAAAGATTATTAACAAAAATATTTGAAACAATTCCCAAAACAGATGATAAAGAAACAATAATTTATTATATAAATAGTTATTTAGATAATGCAGTTAACATAGATGGTGAAAAAGCAAATAATATAGATCAACATTTATTAGAAAGAATAGAAACAATATCTAATACTAATCTTTCAATAAATGAAAAATCTAAAGAATTAACTAGAATCAAAAGTGAAATAACTAGAACTAATGAAGTATTACAAAGAAGAATATCTCTTATAAACTTAATAAAAGATGGAGTAAAATATGCCTTCGGAGTAGGCACTAATAATGAACAAGATGTTATAGAAATAGTAACTAGTCTAATAGAAATAAAAACTACTAAAAATGATAGCAATAAAAAAATCTTAATAGATAAAATTACTGAAATAGAAGAACGATTAAAAACTAATGGAGGAAAAGAAGATGTAGCAAAATTGGCAAGACATAATCCTGCATTTAATAATGATACCCCTAATTCTAACACTAATCTATTTATATGGTCAAATAATGGATTTATTAACTTAATGACACTAGCAATTATTGTATCATTTATATTAGGTTTTGGTATAGGCCTAGCGTATATGATTTTAAAAATTAACTGATTATTCAGTTTTTTTCTGTTCTAAAATAATGTATAATATTTCTAAGAGGTATTACTATGGAACAAGAAATATTAAAGTATTATGAAAATGAAAATATAAATTTTAATTTAGAAGAAAATAACTTTTATACATTCATAGGAGATTTAAATAGTCACATAATAAAAAATCTATTATTTAAAGAAGAAAACGATTTTATAACATTAAATAACAAAAAAGTTACTAAAAGTAATTTAAACAACTATAGAAAAGAAATATCATTCTC
>CAMENK010000043.1 GCA_945928335.1 uncultured Bacillota bacterium | reverse complement strand
AAACTATGTACTAGATTATGAAGGGTTAGTTGATAAAATATGGAAATAGTATTTAATAATGTAACTTATAAAGAAAATATAAAAACTCCTCTAGAAAAAACTTATCTTAAAAATGTGACATTTATGATTGAAGATAATAAAATAACTTCTATTATAGGAAATACTAGAAGTGGTATAGAAGTTATTGGTGAACTAATTGACATTGTAAAAGTACCAACTAATGGTACCATAAGAGTTTATAATTATATTAATGATGGAAGAAGAGTAAAAAACATAAATAAATTAAGAATGAATATTGGATATGTAAAAAGTAATGTAGATGAAATGCTTTTTAATGAAACTGTAAAAGAAGAACTATCATTTGGATTAAAATACTTTAAATATAAATTAAATAAACAAGAAATAAGAATAAAAGAAGCATTAAAATTAGTAAATTTATCAGAAGATTATCTAGACAAAAAAATAATAGATTTAACACTAGAAGAAAAAAGAAAAGTAGCATTGGCATCTACTTTAATATTTAATCCTAGTCTAATAATACTAGAAAATATTACTATTGGTTTAGGAAGTAAAGAAAAAGAAAACTTAATAAAACTCTTAAAACTATTAAAAGAAAAATACAAAAAAACTATAATAATAATAACTAAAGATACTGATTTTGCTTATCAAGTAACTGATAAAGTTTTTGTAATAGACAGAGGAAGAGTAGTATTAAGTGGAGATAAAAAGGCATTAGAAAGTGATAAAATGCTAACTTTCTATGATTTAGAAACTCCAAACATAGTAAAATTTATAAATGCTTGTAATAGAAAAAAGAAAAACATAACATATACAACTAATATACTTGACTTAATAAAGGAGGTATATAGAAATGCAAAATAATAAATACTTTGGATCATATTATCCAGTTGAAAGCACAATAAATAAACTAAATCCAATAGTGAAACTTGTATGTCTTCTAATATTTATATTAACTATGATAGGTAGTATGAACTTAAAACTACATGTAGTAATATTATTCTTTATAATAATGATGATTTATTATTCAAAAGTACCAATAAGATTTTATACAGGTATGCTCTATGGACTTAGATATATTTATATATTTTTATTATTTCTATTAGCTAGTAAAGGAATAGTATTAGAAACAGCAATAGTTATATTTTTAAAAATAAGTATGATTTTAGAATATTTAGCTTTGTTATTCTATACTACTAGTAGTAATGAACTTAAATATGCTATTGAAAAAGTATTAAATCCAATAAATGTATTTAATTTAAAATTGAGCAAAATATCTTATATTATAACAACAGCAATAGTATTTTTTCCAATACTTATAACTACTGATTTAGAAGTTGTAAGAAGTGCTTCTACAAGAGGATTAGATTACTTTCATGGAGATATCCTCTCTAGAATAATAGTGCAATTCACTACTATAAAAAATACATTTAGATTAACTATAAATAAAATTAAGAATATGAAATTTATGAGTGATCTAAAAATGTATAATGAAAGAAAACTAAGAACTAATTTAAGAACAAATAAATTTAGTTATTTAGATGTATTTATGATATTAGTACATTTAATATTTATTGCTTTTTATATAATATTTGAAAGGGGAGTTTTATGAGATATTTAGTTAATATCAGTTATGATGGTACTAATTTTTATGGTTTTCAAGTTCAAAATGATAAAAGAACTATAGAAGAAGAAATAGAAGAAAAACTATCTAAAATACTTAATAAAAAAACAAAAATAATTGGATGTTCCAGAACTGATAAAGGTGTACACGCTAATGATTTCTATTTTCATTTTGATTCAGAAAAAGATTTAGACATAAACAAAATAAAAAAAAGTTTAAATGATTTGACAAGTGATGAAATTTATATAAAAGGAATAGAAAAAATTAATGAAGAATTTCATGCAAGATATAATGTTAAAAATAAAGAATACTTATATATAATAAATACTGGAGATTATGAGCCAACCAAAAGAAATATAGAATTACAATATAATAAACCAATAAATATAGATTTACTTAAAGAAGCATCTACACATCTTTTAGGAAAACATAATTTTAAAAGTTTTACATCTGATAATGAAAAAGAAAATTATATTAGAACCATAAATTACATAAATTTTGAAATAGATAATAATATTATAAAAATATATATAAATGCAGATGGATTTCTTAAATATATGGTTAGAAATATCATAGGCCTATTCTTAGATATAAATGAAGGAAAAAAGAATATAGAAGATATTAAAAATATATTAGAAAGTCAAAATAGAGAAATGCTTGGGATAAAAGCTTCTTCTAATGGTTTATATCTTAATAAAGTAAATTATATTTAATAAAAAGGATTGTAATTTAATTAAAAATATGATATATTTTAACTAGTGAAACACGAAAGTGTTTTTTTTATGGAGGAGTTTATGAAAAAAATTAAAGACTTTTTTAAAGGGGTAAAAAGTGAAACAAAGACTATTCGTTGGCCTAAAGGAAAAACAATGGTTAAATATTCATGCATAGTACTTATTATGATGTTATTTTTTGGATTATATTTTTATGGATTAGATGTGATATTTACATTCTTGAAAGGATTAGTGAGCTAGTATGGAAAACGAAAAATTATGGTATGTAGTTAATACTTATTCTGGACATGAAAGTAAAGTTAAAGAAAACTTAGAAATGCGTACTGAATCAATGGGAATGGAAAATAATATATTTAGAGTTGTAATTCCTGAAACTAAAGAAGTAGAAATAAAAGATGGAGTAAAAAAAGAAAAAACTAAAAAAATGTTTCCAGGCTATGTTTTAGTTGAAATGATTATGAGTGATGAAGCATGGTATGCAGTTCGTAATACTCCAGGAGTAACTGGATTTATAGGATCAAGTGGTAAAGGTGCAAAACCAATTCCTCTAAGTCCTATGGAAATTGATAAAATACTTGCAAATGAAGGAATGAGCAGACTTGATATTGAAAATGACTTAAAAGAAGGCGACTCAGTTAAAATTATTGATGGACCATTTAAAGAAATGTTTGGTAAAGTTCAAAGCATTGATTTAGAAAGTCAAAAATTAAATATTTTAATAGACTTATTTGGACAAGAAACTCCTGTTGAAGTAGAACTTTCTCAAATAAGTAAAATGTAATATAAAAATTTTAAGTAAAATGTAATATAGAAATTTCACTTGACTATTAGTGCTTTATAATATACAATTACTATTACAAAGAAAGGAAAATATATATGAATTATTTTATGAATAGACGTCGCAGATATAATATATTAACACTTGAATCTCGGTAATTATAACATTGCAGATACAGGTGTTTTTAGGCATAATCGCGTATCTGCAAAGTAATCATAAAATAATTTTTATTTTATATACTCATGCAATACGCATGAGTATTTTTTAGTTAAGGAGAAATTAAAAATGAAAGAAAAAATTATAAATACATTAAAAGATTTATTAAACTTTAAAACTTATAAAGGAAACGAAAAAGATTTTCAAAAATTATTTAATTATATTGAAAAGAAAACAAAAAAAGAATTGAATATTACAAAATATAGATTTAATGATAATTCCGCTATAGTTATATCTAATACTAAAGAAAAAGATTTAGATATTATATTTTGTACTCATATTGATGTTGTTCCTTCAGAAACTTATGAATATCATGAAGATACAGAAAATATTTATGGAAGAGGAACTATTGATATGAAAGGTAGTGTTGCTGTATTACTAGAAATGTTTAATAATATAGATACTAAAAAGAAAATAGCGTTATTTATAACATCAGATGAAGAACAAGATGGTAACTGTGTATATGAATTACTTAAAATATATAAGGCTAAATTAGCAATTGTACCTGACGGCGGAACTAATTTTAATCTTATAAAAGAAGAAAAGGGTTTATTGCAAATTAAAATAAGTATACAAACTAAATCAGCACATTCATCTCAACCATTTAATGGAGAAAATGCTATAACAAAACTTATAGAAGTTTATGAGAAACTAATAGAAAAATATCCATTACCAAAAAGTGATAAAGAATATATAACTTCAATTAACTTATCTAAATTAAATGGAGGGGATGCAAATAATAAAGTTGCAAGTTATGCAGAGATGATTTTGGATATAAGACATACTTCAAAAAATTCAAAAGAAGAAATGCTATCATATATAAAAACAATAAATAGTAATCTAAAAATCGATATTCTTCTTGAAGGAAATATATTTCAAACAAATATTGAAAATAAAGAAATACAAAAATATTTAAATGTTTGTGAAGAAGTACTAAAAAGAAAAGTAGAAATAGTCGGCTGTGAATCAACATCTGATGCAATTTATTTTTCTAACTTAAATATACCAACAATAATAATGAATCCAGTTGGATATTTTGCTCATTGTCCAAACGAATATGTTAATAAAGAAAGTTTATATAACTTATATCAAATATATACAAAATTTATAAGTGAAGGTGAAAAGAAATGAATGATAAAATATTACAAAAGATTAAATTTAATAAAATATTAAATAATAAAGATGAATTCAAAATATGGGAAAAATTAGATAACGGATGCTATATAGGAACTTTAGGATATTCTCCAAGAAACATAAAAATATTATTAAAACTACTAAAATCATTTGAAGAACAATATGGAGAAGTAATAGATTATGAAGCTGCTAGAAAAGAGTTAGAACTTTACGAAAAGCATGGTAAGTTATTTATATATTTTGATCAAAATATGAATCCAGTATCAATGAATGGATGTATATTTAACTATGATAATGAAACAATAGACTTTAAAAGTTATAATAACAGAAAAATAAATTCTTTATATTTCTATGGTTTATCTACTATTCATGAATACAGGGGTAAAGGCGCTTGTAGAGCTTTAATAAATTATGCCATCAAATTTGCATATTATAATAATTTTGACTTAGTATATGCAAGAACTGATTTAGTTGGTTCTAATTCTGAGTGGTTAATGAAAAAAGCTGGGTTAGAAGTATGTACAGAAGATGATTATATAATAGCTGAATGGGTTGATGTTGCTGAAGGAGTGGGAGATTATCGTCTTCATATGTGGCTACCATTAAAGAATGATGTTTATTTTAATTCGAAAAATAATTACTATTATGCATTTAATGATTCTGAACGTAGAATTCAACATAAAAGAAACAATAAATTGATTCTTAATAAAATAAATGCTTAATATTTTATCAAATTCAATTGACATTGCATACAATCGTTTGTATAATTAAATTCATAAGGAGTTTATTATAATTAAAAATTATATTTCAGTTGGATTATTTGCATATTCTGAAGCTTCAGAGTATAGGAAAATATGGATGAGGGAACTCTTACTAAAACAAAAGAAATGTTAGATGATATGCATAAAAGAAAAATTGATATGTCAAATGAAATTTTTGTAATAAATGGAAATTAAATATGCAATTAGAACTGGAAAAAATAAATTATTTTAAACAAGATTACAAGTTCATAAATTTAATTAATTTTTAATTATAAAGATATAAATTATAGCTTATGATAATGTGGGGCATTATTATACTGATAAAAAGATTGATAAATATATTTATGAGAGTGAGTTATTTTAAATTATATATAAACAAAGAAAAAATTTAAGTTATAATTTAATTAGAAAATTATTTAAGAGGTGAACCAATGCAAACTTTACAAATAAGAAATTCGACAGCAGAATTTTTAATTTTTACAAAACAAAATAGAGAAAAGACAATTGAAGTAATAGTAGATGATGAATCAGTATGGCTTAGTCAAAAATTATTAGCTGAGCTTTTTGATACAACTAGAAATAACATTACAATGCACTTAAACAATATTTTTGAACAAGAATTAGATAGAAATTCAGTATGTAAGGATTTCTTACATACTGCTCAAATACAAGATAAATTGTTTGAATCTGATTTTGATAAATTTATGATTGAAATGAAAAATGAAAAAATAAATAATTGAAAACTGTTTTTTAAAGAAAAAAGATGATTGGATAATGAACTTAATAATGTCACAGAAGAAAGGTATTATCAAGTAATTTAGTTATAGATTGTATTGATATATTGTTAGTTAATATTGCTAAAGATTACAAGAAAAGAAATAGCAGACAAATTAAATATTACATCAGATGGTGCTAAATATAATTTAAAAAAATTAGTTAATAATAATATTATTGAAAGAATCGGGCCAGATAATGGTGGCTATTGGGATATAAGATAGTAAAAAAGTGGGAGGTATTATGGAAAATAAAAAAGAAGGAATATTTAAATTAGTATCAAAATATA
>CAMENK010000042.1 GCA_945928335.1 uncultured Bacillota bacterium | reverse complement strand
AGGTATCTTTACTCATACCCTCACCATTATCTTTAACTATAATTATTAAATCATTATTATCCTTAAAAATGACAGTTTTAACAATACCTATAGAAGGATTACAAGCTTCAATAGAATTTTTAATTATATTTAAAATAACTTGCTTAATTCTAGAAGAATCAATATCTATGATGATGTTATCTTCAACTTCAAAATAATAATTAACATTTTTAGTAATAAAAAGAGGAATTAAGACATCTTTTATATCATCAATAAGTTTATTAAAATCAGTTTCTTTCTTTTCTATCTTTATTTTAGTAAATTCTAAAAAATCATTTAATAAATTTAAAGTTCTAGTAAGTTCCCCATCAATAATATTTAAATATCTTTTACTCTTTTCTCTATCTTTAATATCAAACATACTCAAATAACCTTTTATAACAGCCAAGGGATTCTTTATTTCATGAGTAATTTTAAATAAAGATAATCTTAAATCTTTTTCCTTTTCAAAATTTTTTAAATTAGTATGTAAATTTATAATATTATTTGCCTCTTCTATTGCTATATTTATAATAACTATTGTAATAGAATATACTATAATTGAAAAAATAGTTATCATCAAATTACTAGGGCTAAAATCTATTAAAGTATTTAAAAGAGTAGCAATTGATACTAAAATAATACTTATATTGGTTAAATACCATTTTGTTCTGTTTGTTTTACTATAATATTTATAAAAAATAAAAAATAAAATAAATAAAGGTATGACAACATAAAATTTATAATCTAATGTATTTATAGAATATTCTGTTATAAAAGCACTGATTATTAAAGCATCTATAGGTTTATGATGTAAATAAGATATCATAACTGGCAATATGATGGAAATAAATTCATATTCAATTGGAATATATCTTTTAAAATAAAATGCAAAATATAATGAAATGTATAATGAAATACTAAGCAAAATATCTATTTTTTCTTTCTTTAAACTCTGTCTATAAACTATAAAATATTCATATATAAGTAAAGGAAAAGTAACTAAAATAGCATTTATAATAAAATTTTCAATATTACTCATAATATCACCTAAATAAATAATATCAAAAACAGTTGTCAAAATATGTCGAAATATGTCGAAAAAAGAAAAAAATTAGCAATTTATTTTAAATCACTAATATACTTCTTTAAATTCTTAGAATTAGAATCTAATATAATCTTTAATTCATTATCTACTTCAACTATTCCTTTAGCGCCTAGTCTTTGTATAGCATCTTTATCAACAATACTAGTATCTTTAACTTTAACTTTTAATCTAGACATATGATAATCTGCTTGTAGAATATTATCTTTACCGCCTAAGTATTGAATCAATTTATTGATTTCAATCTTAAAATCTTTTCTGTTAATTCTTATAATTATTATACTAATAAGAATAAGAATAGCTATTATAATTATATATTCATATTCCATATATATTTCACCTATTAGAATTATACTATAAATTTATAAAAAAAGAAATATATATTTATTATGCACTCACAAATTATTATTTATTTCATAAATTATTAGTGAATAATAAAGAAGGGGTGGATTTATGAATAATAATAACTTTAATACATGTGGATGTAGAAATAATGATAATGAGTGTCAAAACAATTGCATTCAAGAAATACTTCAAGTTATAAATGTTCTACAAAATAATGCATGTCCAGATAATTGCTTAAACTCATGTGATAGACCTGCATTAGGTGGTGGTGGAAACTGTGTGGTATGCAATACAAGACCTATTATGATTTATACATGTTGTGGAAATGGAACACCTTGGTCAATGCCAACAACAAGAACTACAACTGATTGCAATGATGAAGATGCTACAGGATGCTCTAGCGTATTTAGAGTAGAAAAAATTGATGGATGTTGTGCAACATTTAGAGTACTAGCACCTAATACAGAAAATGGTTGTTCTTTCCCATTTGTAAGTACTGACTCAATATTTACAATGAACATAAATTGTATATGTGCCTTAAGATGTTTAAATGATACATTTGTAGAATGCATATGTGGCTAGACATGTAATAAAAAACTACTGAGTGATTCTCAGTAGTTTTTTAATTCTTTAAGAATTTATCATAACTTATCTAATATTTTAGTATTTAATAAATATAGACTAATTATAAAAAATTTAGTACAATAATTGTAGGTGCTAAATATGAAAGATGATTATGATAAAATAGATGAAGAATATGTTCCAAGACATGCTAGTTTTGATAATTATTTTACTGAAGAAAATAGCAAAATAGAAGAAACAAAAAAAATTGATATACCTAATAATATAAATAATGTAGAAAATAATAAAGATAAGATAATAAAACCTATTAAGAAAAAAAAGAAACTAAAAAAACGGGTATGGATATTTTTAATGATAATTTTTCTTATAATTTTTTTATTAAGTTTAATAAAAATAATTTTTTGGGCAAAAGATAATAAAGACACTAAGGAAGTTGTCGAAAATATTAAAAATGACATAATAATAGAAGAAAAAGAAGATGATGAAAACACTGAGCTAGTAAATAAAGAGGAAGACATAACAAGTGATTATTGGTATTACATTACTTTTCCTTTAATAAATGTAGATATACAAAAGTTAAAAGAAAAAAATGGTGATACAATCGGTTGGATAAATGTAAACAATACCAATATAAACTATCCATATGTTCAAAGTTCTGACAATAACTACTATTTAAATCATTCGTACGATAAAACCTATAATGATGCGGGATGGGTATTTTTAGATTATCGCAACAACAGTGCTTTAACGGACAAAAATAATATAATTTATGCGCATAGTAGATTAGATAAGACTATGTTTGGATCTTTAAGTAAAACACTTAAATCAGATTGGTATACTAATAAAGATAATCATATAATTAGATTATCTACTGAAACTGAAAATACTTTATGGCAAATATTTTCAGTTTATAAAACACCTGTAGAAAGTTATTACATTACTACTAATTTTGCTACAGATGAAGAATATGAAAATTTTCTTAATACTATAAAAAATAGAAGTTTATACAATTTTAATACAAATTTAACAAAGGAAGACAGAGTACTTACTTTAAGTACATGTTATTCAGATACTGAAAGAACAGTTGTACATGCTAAATTAATAAAGAGAAGTACTAGATAAATTTTGACTATTGACAAAGAAGAATTTTTCTTTTATTTTAGTAATAAAGGACTTTAATAAGCATTAAAATAGAATAGTTAATAAATAAGGAGACAATATGAAAAATTTAGTAATTGTAGAAAGCCCTAGTAAGAGTAAAACAATAGAAAAATATTTAGGAAAAGAATATAAAGTAACATCAAGTAAGGGTCATATAAGAGATTTAACTACTAGTGGCAAATATGGATTAGGAGTAGACTTAGAAAATAATTTTAAGCCAACATACAAAATAATAAGTGGTAAAAATAAATTAGTAAAAGAATTAAAAAAAGAAGTAGAAAAAAGTGATTATATAATACTTGCAACAGACCCAGACCGTGAAGGAGAAGCTATAAGTTGGCATTTAAAAGATGCATTAGATTTAAAAGATAACTATGGAAGAGTAGTATTTAATGAGATAACAGAAAACGCAATAAAAGAAGCATTTAAGGCACCTAGAGATATTGATATGGATTTGGTTCATAGTCAAGAAGCTAGAAGAATACTAGATAGAATTATTGGTTTTAGACTAAGTAAACTTATGCAAAACAAAACAGAGGGTAAAAGTGCAGGTCGTGTACAAAGTGTAGCTTTAAAACTTATAGTTGATAGAGAAAGAGAAATAGAAGCCTTTCAAAGTGAAGAATATTTTACTATAGAAGCTATATTTAATGATTTTGAAGCTAGTTTAAGTAAATATAAAGATAAAAAAATAGAAATAAAAACTAATGTAGACGCAGATAAAATATTAAATAGTTTAAGTAATGCCTTTACAATTGAAAATGTAGAAAGCAAAGAAAAATCTAAAAAAAGTAAACCAGTATTTACAACCAGTACATTAACACAAATGGCAAGTATTAAACTAGGTTTTAGTGCATCTAAAACTATGAGACTAGCTCAAGGACTATATGAAGGTAAAACTATTGGAAATGAAACAGTCGGTTTAATTACATATATGAGAACTGATTCTACTAGATTAAGTGATGTATTTATAAATGACGCTAAGAAATTTATTGCGAATAACTATGGAAAAGAATATGTAGGACACGTTAAAATAACTAAAAATAAAGAAAATGTTCAAGATGCACATGAAGGTATTAGACCTACTAGTTTAAACAAAACGCCAGAAAGTATAAAGATGTATTTATCTAACGATGAATATAAACTTTACAACCTAATCTACTTGCGTGCATTATCTAGTTTAATGGCAGATGCTAAGGTATTAGCTACAACAGTAACTTTAGATAATAATGATTATAAATTCACTGCTTCAGGACAAATCCAAACATTTGATGGGTATCTAAAACTATATAAAGAATTTGAAAAATCTGAGGATAAAATGTTACCAGACTTAGCTAATTACCAATCAAATGTAATAGTAAGTAAAGAAATTAAAAAGACTAGTCATTTTACTGAACCACCTAGTAGATTTACAGAAGATAAACTTATAAAAGAATTAGAAAGTCTAGGAATAGGTAGACCAAGTACTTACGTTAAAATAATAGAAGTATTAAAAGAAAGAAAATATATAATAGTAGTAGATAAAAAATTTGAACCTACAACTGTTGGAATTAGTGTTACAGATAAATTACAAGAATTTTTTTCAAGTATAATAAATGTTGAATATACTAGTAATATGGAAACTGATCTTGATAATATAGCTGAAGGAAAATTGGTATGGTATGATTTATTAGATAAGTTCTATAAAGACTTTGAACCACTACTAACTGAAGCTTTTAAAAGTATGGAAAAAGAAAGCCCAGAAGAGACAGGCGAAGAATGTCCTTTATGTGGCAAACCATTAGTTTATAGATATGGAAAATATGGAAAATTTGTCGCATGCTCAGGTTATCCTGAATGCAAATATGTACCAAAAGAAGAAAAAGAAGAAACCATAATATGCAAATGTCCAAAATGTGACGGAAATATAATAGTTAAAAAAACTAAAAGAGGAAAAGAATTCTATGGATGTAGTAATTATCCTAAATGTAAAAATGCTTTTTGGGAAAAACCTACTGGAGAAGTGTGTTCAAAATGTGGAAATTTATTAGTAGAAAAAAAGGGAGAAAAGATATGTTCTAATTGTAAGGGATAGTTTGTTTTAATATAAATATATGTTAAAATATTTTATAGGAGGTAATATTATGCTAAACAAAAAAGGTTGGGGAATTCTAGAAGCAATTGTATTTATAATAATATTTATATTTTGTTTATTATTTAGTTTTTGGGGATTAAAAAAATTAGGATTAGTAGATGAAAATAATCAATTTTATCCTTCAAATATAAATAAAGAAGATAAAACAGAAGACAAAGAGGAAAAAAAATTTAGTTTTTCAGACTTAGAAGTAAAAATGACTAATGCAACTAAAAACTATATAAATGATTTTTATAATAATGAATTAGGATTAGACACATTGAATATAAGAGTAAGTCAATTAATAGATAATGGTTATTTAACAGAATTAAAAGATGACAATAAGAAAGATTGTTCAGGATATGTTTCTGTTTATGTTGAAAATGAAGAAATAGTATATAAACCTTATTTGAAATGCAAAAAATATGAAACTCAAGGTTATGAAGAAAGAAAAGATGACTAATGAGTAAAAAAGTAATTGCTTTATGGGGATTTATTGTTGTAGCCTTAGCAGCAATAATATATATAATTGGAATAACTAAGGAAGAAGAACTAAAATATATAAGTCTCAAAAATGATGTTAGGGAAGCCACTAAGGAATATATAAAAAATAATAATATAAAAGATTATCCTTTTACTATAACGACCGAAGAACTTGAAGAAAAAGATTATCTAGGTGAACTAAAATTAGAAAACAAATTATGTGCTGCAGATATAACAGTAACAAAAAAATTTATTTTAAAAAAATATAATATAAAATTTACTTGTATAAATATCGAGAAATGATTGTATTAAATTTAAAAGTTTGATAAAATAATAAATGTAAAAGATAAGGAGATACGAAACTATGAAAGAACTAATCTTCTTCGAAAGAAGTACAAAACTTGGTACGAACTTCGGGGGGGGTTATTAAAAATAACTCTCATAGTTTTTTAATGTATCTAAGAAAGAAGGAGAAGAATGAAAAAAGAAAGAAAATACTTAGTCTATGGAATAGGCTTAGTACTAATAGTATTAATAGGAGTAACATTTGCCTATTTCA
>CAMENK010000041.1 GCA_945928335.1 uncultured Bacillota bacterium | reverse complement strand
GTGCCTGTCTTATCACTAAAAAGAATATTTAAACTACCACTAGATTCTATACCAACTAATTTTCTAACAAGAACATTATTCTTAAGTAATCTTTTCATATTACTAGATAAAACTAAAGTAATCATCATAGGTAATCCTTCAGGAACAGCTACTACAATAATAGTAACGCCCAAGGTTAAAGCATACAATAAATGTGGTACTATTTCTCTAATATTTGTAATCATACTTAAAATATCCAAATAATTAAAATTATTCTTAATAACTATTACATTAAATAAATAAGAGAACATAACTAAAAAAGAACAAATATAACCAATCTTACTTATAAAATTAGCTAAAACTCTAAGTCTATTTTTTAAAGGACTTTCAGGTGTAGTAGCTTGAATATCTTTAGCAATTTTTCCATAAAAAGTTTGATTACCAACCTTATCCACTAACATAACTCCACTACCACTAGTTACAATAGTCCCTCTATAAACTAAAGACTTATTTTCTTTAAATTGTTCCTTAGTCTCACCAGTCATCATACTTTCATCAGTATATAACTTTCCTTCTATAATAGCCCCATCTGCAGAAATCTTATCTCCACTCTCTAAAAACATATAATCTCCAACTACAACATCATCTATTCTAATCTTAACTAATTTACCATTTCTAAAAACTTTAACTTCTTCATTTAAACTTTCTTGACTCAACTTTTCAAAAGCTTTTTCACTACCATACTCACTTAAACTACTAATAACACTTGCTATAATAACTGCAGCTATAATTCCAATAGTTTCATAAACGTCACTATCATTAAATAAAAATAGTATTTTAACTCCTAAAGCTATCAAAAGAATTTTAATAATTGGATCATTTAAAGATTCAATTATTAACCTAAATATACTATTCTTTTTATAATGAGTTATAGAATTATTACCATATTTTTTTCTACTTTCATTTACTTCTACATCTCCTAATCCCTTAATATTGAACATTCCATTCACCAATTAAGTATATTAAGAAGAATTTAATTTTAGAATAACCTATAATCTAGAATATCCATATTTTCCATCATCAAAACCTATAAAAGCATTTATAAATACACCTATAATACCTATATAAATTATAACATTTAAGTTTAATCTTAAAATATAAAACAATATAAGAAATATAGTCCTAGTAATATTATTTAATAATTCAATAAATTCTATATAAGAACTTATAATATAATTCTTTCCATAAACATAAGTATTTCTTTGTACTATATTATCTAAAGTTACTTTTAAAATCCCCTCAAAAAATACTATTATATAAAAAATATTACTATTCTTTATATTTACCTTACCTAAATATATGAAAACCAATAAAATAGATGTTAATTTCAAATAATCTTTCTTATTCTTATCCATTTTTTTACTTAAAAAATAAATATAAATAATACTACCAATCCCACATATTAAATTAAGAATTCCTATATAAGATAATTCCTTTTTTATATAAATATATATAAATAATGGAAAAACACTAGTTAATATATATCTTAATTGTTCTATTATAATAAAAACATAATTCTTTTTAGGAAATGTTCTAGCAATTTGTTTTAAACTTTCACTTTCTTTACTAACTTTATATTTCATTTTTATTAAAGGTATAACACTAATAACCATAAGAACTAAAACAATAATAGTTAACACAATAAATCCAAATTTTTTTAGAATAATACTTCCAATAAAAGCAGCAGGTAATCCACCAATAATAGTAAAAATAGTATATAAACTAACATTATCAGTAGTTTTTTTATCCTCTATAATACTAAGTGCATAAATATGTCTACCTAACCAATAAAACATTAAGTAAGAAGAAAATAAAAATGAAAGAATAATCAAACTTAATATATTGACTTTAATATAATTTAGATAAATATAAGTTAAGGCAAAGAAAAAACTACTCATAATCATTATCCTAGTCCAAGATATCTTTTTATTTATCCACATAGTAATTGGTATCATTAAAGAACAAAAAACATATTTAAATATTAAAAATAAAATAATATTATTTATACTAAAACCATAATCATATAAAATAAGTGGAATAAACAATTCCACTAAAAGTTTAGCAAAACTAGTAATTGTTACAAAAATATTATATTTCTTTAAATCACTCATAAACTTTCACTTCTTTTTACAATAATATCTTTATCATGCTTAGTACACCTTAAATCTATACGTATTATATTAAAACCACTTATCTCTATAATTGAAACTTCTTCTCTATTAGTTACTTCTTTTAAATCTTCTAAAACTAAAATAGTCAAATCTTTTTCTAAATTATCAAGCATTCCAGTATTAAATCTATAAGTATTATTAAATCTATCTACTTGTACTTCAACTTCAATAACAGTACCTTTAATATTTTCAAAAAGTTTATTAAGATTCTTTGAATTTAAACAATCAAAATTCAAACTATAATAACTCTCTACATACTCTTCATCATAATTAACAGCATATATCTTTTTAAAACAAAATAAAATTATTAACATAACTGATAAACTTAAAAATACTTTTTTCATTACTTACACCTATTATTATAATTACATTAAATAAGTATTTTAAACTACCAATTATTGTTAATAATTTATTTTATAATATCTTTTACAACTTTATATACATCTTCACTTATACTTTCTTTGGATCTAGCTTTACCATCACAGCTACAATCTATCTTCTTAAATCCATATAGTTGAGAAAGTTCTAGATATGCATTTTCAGCATTAGTTAAATGCTCTTTAGACTTTTCAAGTTCATCAGGAATTTCTTCTCTATTCTTCTTTAATTCTTCACTAACTTCCTCTGGCATATATAAAAATATAACACCATCTGGTCTAGGTAAGCCTAATAAATTAAATTCCAATTCTTCTAACCATTTATACATTTTAATTCTATCTTCTTTATTAGAAAATTTACATCCCTGATGAGCCATGTTAGAAATAGTATATCTATCCAATATAAGAACATCATTTTTATTAAGAAGTTCAATAATTAATTCTTTATGATATAACCTATCAGCAGCATAATATAATGAAGCAACTTTAGCATCAACATTTACTGCTCCCTCATCAAACCAACTTTGACAAATGTAAGATTTACCTAAATAAGGACCACCTATAATTTTACCAGTCGGACTATCATAATCAGGAAAAGCTAACTTATCAACCTTTAACCCTTCACTCTTTAATTTTTCCATTAACAAATTACTCTGAGTTTCTTTTCCAGAACAATCTGTCCCTTCAATTAAAATTATTTTTCCCATATCTTCCTCCATTATAAAACTGTCAATAGACAGTTATTTATTACAAGTAGTACAAGTATTTAATTCATTAACTACTTCTTTAACATATTCATTTAAAGTATCTTTTAAATCCTTTATTTCTGTTTCAGTCCAATATTCTTGTGGATTACTAAAACCATTAGTATCCTTACTAGTTTCATAATCATTTCCTATAAGACTCCCCTTTACATGAAATGATACATTAGGAACATAAATTCTTTCGTTGCCTTCCTCATCATATTGTAAGTTTCCACTTAATAATGAAACTACTTCTTGATAAAATTCAGTATTATTCTTTCTATCATCAAGAATATTATAATAATATATTTTATCTAATCCATTAGATTTAGCAACTTCATTTAAATAAACAACATAAGCTTTACACCATGGACACTCAGGAAACCCTAAATAAACTACTCCAGTGCCATTTTTCATAATATTAAGAATCTCTTCTTTATCTCTATAAACAAAAACATTATCTTCTGATATACCATATTCTTCACTAAACTTTATAGCATCACTACTTTCAGAATCCTTATTTAAATAAAAGAAACCACCTATTCCAATAAATAATACTAAAATAATTGTTAAGATAATTAAAACTTTTTTCTTCATAATTCCTCACTTTCATAAAAAGTATAAAATAATAAAATTAAAAAATAAAGAAACTACTAGTTGAACTTTCTCAACTAATAGTTTAGTTACAATCTTCCTCCAATTTTAAAGGTATTTTATATGTAATAATTTTTTCATCGTCATTTTTACCAGTGATTTCTAAATATAAATTATTCTCTTTAAAATGTTTACATTCAGTACTAAAATGATCTACATTTATTTTCAATTCACTCAAATAATCTTTTAAATTAGTTTCTTCAGATACTTTCATACAATTATTAACTTTTATTTTTTCTTTAGATGTTTCCTCATACAGAACACATTCTATCTCTTTAAAAACTAAATCTTCTTCCTTCCCACAATAAGATATATTAGAAATATAAATTGAAGTTTTTTCTTTATTATAAGCAGCTACTCCAGATATTTCAAATTCTTCACAAGTAGTTGTTAATGGTTTCAATTCATAATCATCGTTTTTATCAAAAAAGATAATAAACAATAAGACAATTACAATTAACAAAATAGGAACTAAAATAAAAACTTTCTTATTAGATTTTTTTTTAAAATTATCACCAATAAGTTCAGAAAGTTCAATATCAAAAATCTTACAAATCTCACTCATAATAGATAAGTCCGGTAAATTCTTACCATTTTCCCACTTACTAACAGCTTGATAAGTAACATTAAGTTTATTAGCAAGTTCATTTTGAGTTAAATTATTCTTAATTCTCAATTCTTTAATTTTTTTACTAATTAGTTCCTGCTTCATTACATACCTCTTATAACATTATAACATGAGATTTAATATTTTTATATAAATTTAATACCATTATTAATAAAAAATATTACGATAAATAATACAGCGCAAATAATTATAATTGAAACTATAATAGGAATATTATCATTTCTATTACTCACTTCTTTACTGACTAAACTTGAAGTAGTCTTAGAAACTTCAAAAAGATCATTAGTATTTTTTATTGCTCGATAATCCACTTTTAAATAAGCAGTTGGATCACTTGAAAATTTTCCACCAATTATAAATGAAGGAATTTTATTTTTAAAATCTGATGATAAATTAAAAACATCTTTAGAACTTTCACTAATAAAAGTACCGCCTCCTATAATAAAATTGTAAACATTAGTAACTGAACCTGTTAAGTATTCATAAATAACATTTGAATACTTACTTTTAAAAATACCATTTATAATATCAATTTCAATCTTTCCAGCATAAGAAGGATTAGATTCAATCTGTAAAGTTGTTCCTGATGCATTTACGCCATTATTGATACCACTTGTCGGAGTATTGTCATTACCATTACAAACAAACTCTCCATCATTTATATTTAAAACTCCACTTTTAATTGCAATGGCAGAATTAACGCCTTCTATATAACCACCATAAATTGTTGTTTTTGCATATCCAGCTTGATAAATACCAACTCCAGTAGAAAAAATATTTGAACTATCTTTTACAATAATAGTAGGAGAATTAACAGTATCTTTAATATTTCCATTTACATAAACACCAATACCATTACTCCCACTTATATCATCAACAGCATTTATAATTCCATTAACTATAACTTTAATACCATATCCTTTTCCAGAATTTTGATCAATAAAAACACCACTCCAACCTTCTAATGTTATATCCTCATCAACTTCTAACAAACTAAAATTTACTTTATTTTCATCCAAAGACCCCTTAATAACAACTGCGCCATAATAAGGTTCTAACTCTTTGACAACTCCACTTCCGACAAGTTTTAATTGTCCACCATCTACTTTAAAAACCATTCTAGGTACAGAAATATTGTGACTATTTAAATCAATTTTAACAGGCTTATCTATAATAAAAGAATTATTACTATTTATATTAGAAATTAAAACAATAGTCTCATCACTTTTGACTTTACTAATAGCTTCCTCTAAAGTATCATAATAAACTTCTCCTATTCTACAAACCTCAGTTTCACCAGCATAGTAAACTTTTAAACAAATAAAAAACATTGTAAACAGAATTATTGTCTTTTTCATAATATCACAATAAATAATATGAAAAAACTACTAGGAATTTCCTAATAGTTTAAAATTATTTTAATTTTCTTTTTTCTTAGTAAATATACTACTTAATCCTAATGTTAAGAAACTTAATAATGTAATAATCACACCTTTTCCATTTCCAGTTTGAGGTGGATTAGGATAATCAGGATTACCATCACCCTTAGCTTCAACCATTCTTTCAATAACCCATTCTGCATCAGCATATTGAGTTAACCCATAGCTATATACTTCATAAGATAAATTATAAACTGTTTCTTTTACATTTGTATCTAATCTATAAGTTAATTTTTGTCCTTCTTCTACTAATATCTTTTTAGCTTCAGCATCAACAGCAAATAGTATTTTATTACCACTAGCTTCTACTTCATAATCAAA
>CAMENK010000040.1 GCA_945928335.1 uncultured Bacillota bacterium | reverse complement strand
CCTAAAATAAAAGAAATAATGTATAAAATACCAAATATAATAGATGAAAGTGTACCTATTGGTAAAGATGATACTGAAAATGTAGAAATACAAAAATATGGTGAACCAATAATACCAAATTATGAAATACCTTATCATGCAGATATATGTGAATCATTTAATGGATTAGATAAAGAAAGTGCTGGAAGAACAAGCGGAAATGGTTTTTACTATTTAATGGGAGATATTGCAAGATTACACTCTGCAATGCTTACTTATGCTAGAGACTTTATGATAAATAAAGGTTTTACATATTGTATTCCACCTTTCATGATAAGAAGTGATGTTGTAAGTGGAGTTATGAGTTTTGAAGAAATGAATGACATGATGTATAAAATAGATGGAGAAGACTTATACTTAATAGGAACTAGTGAACATTCAATGATTGGAAAATTTAAAGGACAAATAATAAATGAAAATGCTCTTCCAATTACTTTAACAAGCTATAGTCCATGCTTTAGAAAAGAAGTAGGCGCTCATGGAATAGAAGAAAGAGGTTTATATAGATTACATCAATTTGAAAAGCAAGAAATGGTTGTATTATGTAAAAGTGAAGAAGGAATGGATTGGTATAATAAGATGTGGAATTATACAGTTGAATTCTTTAGAACTTTAGATGTTCCAGTAAGAACTTTAGAATGTTGTAGTGGAGATCTAGCAGATTTAAAACAAAAATCATGTGATGTTGAAGCTTGGAGCCCTAGACAACAAAAATATTTTGAAGTTGGAAGTTGTTCTATATTAGGAGATGCTCAAGCTAGAAGACTTGGCATAAGAAGTAAAGGAGAAAGTGGAACTAAATTTGTAACTACACTTAATAATACGGTAGTAGCTTCTCCTCGTGGTTTAATAGCAGTCATAGAAAATAACTATCAAGAAGATGGCACAATTAAAATACCAAAAGCTTTACAACCTTATATAGGTGGAAAAGAAATAATTAAACTATAATAAAAAAATATCACCTTCATATAATTATGTAGGTGATTTATTTTGAAAAAATACTTTGAATATATAGGACTAATAGCTTTTGCATTATTTAGTTTCTATTACACTGAAAAAGTAACTAAGATAATGAATAATAAAGATCCAGTAATGGTAAGCATTAAAGAATATAAAGAAAAAACCAAAGAAACATGTAAAGAAGGATACTATACAACAGATGGAGTAGTATTAGGTGTTAATGGAAAAATAGTTGACATAGAAGAAAGCTATTCTAACATGGCTTCCAAAGGATATGATGAATCTTTAATGGTATTTGAAGAAGTAAGTTGTAGTGTAAATAAAGAAAATACTCTAGAAAATTATATAATTAAAGGAAATGAAGTAAAAAATAGTGTGAGTCTATTTATAGAAATTAAAGATATGTCTTTGTTAGAAAAAATTATAGATATTAGTAAAAATCAAAATATAAAACTTAATTTAATAATGGATGGAAAAACACTAGAAAAAAACAAAACTTATCTTGAAAAGTTATATTTAGATAATTATGATATATTATATAGTGGTAGCGCAGAAGAAGATTTAAAAATGTATATAAAAACAATAAAGAGTTTTAAATCTGATAAAAGGTTATATTGTATAAGTTATAATGAAATAGATAATATTGAAATATGCAAAAAAGAAAAAATAAATACAATTAAAAGTATTTATTACTATGATAAAAATATATTACTAAATACAAAAACTAACTTTGAAAGAGGAAATTTTTATATATATAAAGAGAATAACTTAACTTTAAAAGAACTAAATACATTGATAAATTATATTAAGGGAAAGAATATAAATATAGTAAATATAACAGAATTATTAGACTAATAGATAAAAATGTATAAAATAAATTACAAAATTAGTCAAAATATGTTGACTATTTTTGTTTTTTGTTGTATAATCTACTCATGAAATTCACAAAGGGGGTATTTATTATGAATAGTGAATTCTTAAAAAAACTTGTTGAAATTTCTAAAAGCAATAAAGCAGAAATAGAAAAATTAAAAGGAGAATATAAAACTCTTACTGATTTAAACAATGAATTAACATCAAAAGATGCTAAAAGAATAAAGGAAATCAGAAGTGAAATATCTAGACTAAATAGTTTAAATACTGAATTAGAAGAAGATTTAAAATATTATAATCATTTAAGAAATTGTATTAAAAACTTTAAAAAAGGTTTAGATAACCAAACTGATGAAGACAATAAACAATTATTTAGAGAAAAAATTGAAAATTTAGAAGCTGAGTATGAAAGTTTTGGCGAAGGTTTAGTAGAAAAATATAGTCTAATAGTAAAAGATTATGAAGATAAAAAGGCTAAAGAAGCCGAAAGAGAAAGAAAAGCAAAAGAAAAAGAAGAGAAAAAACTAGAGAAAAAAGAAAAGAAAGATAATAATAAAAAGAAAATCAATAAATCTGCTGCAGCATTAGCATTAGTTGCATTACTAGGTGTTGGTACTGCTGGATATGCTATTGGTAGAGGAAAAACAAATTCAAATACTATTAGTACATCAATGGTAGGAACAATTGGAGAAAATGAAAAAGAAGAAGATAAACCAGAAGAAAAGACTAATGAAACTAATACTTCTGTAAATTCTGATATAGCTGATAGAATTACTTTTGAAAAAGAACAAGAAGAAAATTTAAAATTTACTGACATAAATGATGAAACTCAAGTAGAAGAAAGAGCTTATGAAATAGTTCAATCTTTCGATAAAATTTCACCAATACAAGGAATTACTGTTGAAGATGTAATGGATTACTTAAGATATATAAATGGTGGAGTTGTTAACGAAGTTAGTCGTGAAGCTGCTTTAAATGTAATAAGTCAAATCGAAGTTCTTATGAACAACGAAATGAATTATGGAGTAGATATGGCATTAAAAGGCTCTAGCGAAAGAGAAAAACAAGATTTAAGAGTTGACTATAGTAAGTTCTTTATAGATGGATCTTTATCTCAACAACTTGCAAGTAAAATCACAACTTTAAGAGGAGAAATGTTAGATAATCCAACTAATAAAGAAAAACAAAGTACTGAGTTTACTAAATTATTATTAAATTCTTGGTATTTAAATGGTAATGAAGAAATTAATGCAAATGCTCTTGAAACTTCAGGTAGTGCTGCACTAATTGATAAATTATTCTTAAATACAGCTATGATCGCACAAGCTAACCAAGATGAAAACTACGAAATAACAGTTAACATGGGAATAGTAGATGAAAACATTACATTAACAGAAATAATAGATGAAATCAATAAACCAAATTGTCCAACAATGGTAACTGCTGATAATGGTGAAACATTTGAAACACTAATGAACAAATTTAGTAGCGACATGGAAGGTATGGTAAAAGAAGCATACTATAATAAAGAAAACAGCAATGCTTTAACATTACATAAATAGTTTAAGGGGGAATAAATATGTATAATACAGAAAAAAATCCAGGTTTTAACATAAAAGATATAGTAATTAAAGCTATATTCTTAGTATTATTTATATTATTACTTGTTTGGTTATTTCCAAAGGTTCCAAATATGAAACCTTTCTATAGTAACGTTTTTAGAGAAAATATAAAATATATGCAAGAAGCAGCTGAAAGTTATTATACAACTGAAAAGTTACCTAAAAATATAGGTGACACAGCTGAAATGACTTTACAAGATATGATTGATAAAAACTTAATATTACCTTTCGTTGATGAAGACGGTAATGCTTGTGATACTAAGAAATCATATGTTGAAGTTAAGAAAAATAAAAATGATTATACTTTAAAAGTTAATCTAGTATGTCCTAATGAAGAAAACTTTGTTGAAAAAACCTTAGGATGCTATGAGTATTGTGAAGATTGTAAAGAAGAAGAAGAACAATCAGAGGCAGAGGCTAAAAAAGTTATTGAGTATCAATATAAACAAGTAGGTACTAAAAATGTTAATTATTACTCATGTCCAGATGGTGGTACATTAACTGATGGTGTATGTAATATATATACTACTGATACATATAAAGCTACTATAACAACTACTAAGGGTAAAGAATATTGTCCAGATGGTGGAGAACTTAAAGATGGACTTTGCTATAACACTAAAACAGAATCATATGATGCTTCTGTAAGTGAAGGAAAATATTATTGTCCAAATGGAGGAACACTAAATGGTTCAAAATGTTATATTAACAATAGTACAAGTTATCCAGCTAAACAAACACTATCTTGTACAGTAGGTACATTAAGTGGAAATAGTTGTATAGTATTTAGTACAAGCAGTTCAAATTATCCTGCAAAAGTAAGCTACAGTTGTCCAAATGGAGGAACATTAAGTGGTTCAAAATGTATAACACAAAAAGCAACAAGTGGGTCAAGCTATGCAGCAACAAAAACAACAACTAGAATATCAAGTAGAACTCCATTAAGTGGTAGTGACTTAACTAGTGCAGGTTCTGATACACAATATATATGTACATCAAGTTCTAATTGTCCTGGCTATGTAACAATTTACTATTACATTAAAACAACTTATAGTTGTCCAAATGGGGGAACATTAAATGGAACAAACTGTGTAATAAGTGGTACAAGTGAAAAAAGTTATTCTGCAACACCTAGTTATAGTTGTCCAAGCGGCGGATCACTAAGTGGAAGTACATGTATAATAACTAATACAACAAATAAAGTTTATGATCCTGTAACTTTATTTAGCTGTACAAGTGGAGGAACATTAAGTGGTTCAACTTGTATAGTAACAGAGTCATCAGTTTATGATGCATCTAAATCAAATGGTGAACAATATTGTTCAAAAGGTGGAACACTATCTAACGGAAAATGTATTATAACAGATACAACAAGTTATAAAGCATCTGTTTCAGATGGAACAAGTGTTAAAACTTGTCCAGATGGAGGAAGTTTAAAAGATGATGGATTATGTTATGTAAGTAAGCTTTCTAAATCTTATAAAGCTACTTTAAATACAAAAAAACAAACTTATACAAATTATAAGTGGTCTACAGAAGAATCATTAGAAGGATGGACTAGAACTGGTGAAACTAGAATGGTAACTGTAGAATCTAGTGCAAATAAACAAAAATAATTATAAAAGAGTTAATTGTAAAAAAAATTAACTCTTTATTTTTTGATTAAAATCGTACATTGAAATTTCATACTTATTATCACCTGGTTTATAATAAACACTTGATTTAATATTATCAGGAAGATATTGTTGCTTTACCCAATGATTCTTATAATCATGAGGATATTTATATAAATTTTCATTATAAGTTCTAATGTGCTTAGGAACTCTACCAACATTGCCCTTCTTTAAATCGTTTATAGCAGCTAAATAAGTCCTCTCTACAGTATTACTTTTAGGACTAAGTGCCATATCAATAACAACTGAAGTAAGTGGTTTATATAATTCGGGCAAACCAAGTCTTTCGGCAGACTCAATAGCAGTTAAAACTTTAATAGGCATCGTAGGATTAGCAAGGCCTATATCTTCATAGGCAATGACTAACATTCTTCTATATAAAATGTCAAAGTCTCCAGCTTCAATAAGCCTAACTAAATAATGAACTGAGGCATCTACATCACTACCCCTTATACTTTTTTGAAAAGCACTAATTACATCATAATAACCATCTTCATTCTTATCATGAAAGAAATTTATATTATTATTTATAGTCTTAATATCATCAATGGTAAAACTATTACCAAATCCATTATAACAAAACTCCATTAAATTATAAGCGTATCTCAAGTCACCATTAGATTGCTTAGAAATATATCTTTTAACATCATCACTTAGTTCTATATCTCTATAAACTTCCTTAACTCTATCTAAAGAATTAAATATATCATCCTCAGTTATTTCTTTAAGTAACACCATTTGACATCTACTTCTAATCGCAGGATTTATAGAATGAAATGGATTACTATTAGTAAGCCCTATTAAAATAATTTTACCACTCTCAATATAAGATAAAAGTAAATCTTGTTTATCTTTATTCATCCTATGAATTTCATCTACAATTAAAACTAAATCATCATACATCTTAGCTTCTTCAAAAACTATTTCAAAGTCTTTCTTAGAATTAATAGTCGCATTTAACATTCTATAATGAACATCTAATTCATTCATTAAAGCTAATGCAATAGTTGTTTTTCCACAACCACTATTACCATAAAAAATCATATTAAATAATCTCTTATTCTTAACTAAATTACTAAGTAATTTGCCTTCACCAATTATATGACTTTGTCCTACAACTTCATATAATTTCTTTGGTCTTAATTTTTCAGTTAAAGGTTCCATAACATCACCCAAAATAATTTTAACATATTATTTGATTTTAAACCATATATAAGG
>CAMENK010000039.1 GCA_945928335.1 uncultured Bacillota bacterium | reverse complement strand
AATTTTTGTGGAATCACAACTACAAATTCTGTACCTTTACCTACTTGTGATTTTACATCTATTTTTCCATTCATTAAATTAACTAAACTCTTAGTTATAGATAAACCTAATCCTAATCCTAAAGTTGAAGAATTCTTTACACTTTCATCTCTTACAAAATTATCAAATATCTTATCAATTAATTCTTCACTAATTCCTTTACCTGTATCACTAATAGTTATAATTAAATTACATATATCATCTTTAATATTACAATCAACTTTAAAACATATTTCTCCATTATCAGTATACTTAGTAGCATTCGTTAATAAATTTACAATTATTTCTTTTATTTTATCTTTATCCCCATACAAAATTTCTGGTATATCACTAGAAAAATCAGTTCTAAATATAACATTATCTTTAACTCTATTTTTAATTAACTTATATAAATCATTAAAAGTATCCACTGGATTATATTCACATACTTTTATTTCTAAATCCCCTGATTCTATTTGAGATACATTTAATATTCCACTACATATATCCAATAAATTATTAGTAGCATTTTTTAATTCTAATAATATTTCTTTTCCATCATTTGATAAATTATCTTCACTTTCTAATATATCTGTACATCCCATAATAGCATTCATAGGAGTTCTTATTTCATGACTCATACTTGATAGAAATTCACTCTTTACTTTATTAGCTTTTTCAGCAGTATTTTTAGCAAGTGTAACTTCTTCTAACATTTTCATATCAGGATTTTCAATTGTAAAATACATTAAAGCTGTAACAATTGAATGACATGTTAAAATTAATGTAATCTCAGGATTAGAAATCTGAATAAACATAACTATTAAAGATAAAAACAAGAATGCTAACAAAGGAACATATTCTTTAGAATTTAATTTTTTAATATTTTTTATCAAACAAAAAGACATTAATGCAACCATAATAAAACTTAAAATATAAACGAAATAGACTGACAAACCATTTGTATATGCTATATTATTATTATAAACAATATTAATTGGTAATATTAAAATAATTATATATATTAAACTAATAACAAATAGAATAAACCAAAATAATTTATTCTTGCTTAACATTTCCTCAGCAGACTTTCTAAATGAAATAATATAAACATAAATTAAAAACAAAAATGCCCAAGTAAAATAATAAAGTAAATAAGTTTTTGATATAAAAATATTAATTATAAAGTCAGGTCCAAAACTTTTAAAACTTAAATAACCAAATATATCTAAAAAAATTCCAATAAAATTTGAAATTAATATATATGAATAAATTTTATTATCTAATGATTTTATTCTTTTTTTAGAAAAATAAAAAATAGCAAAAATTGATATATAAATAAAATTACAAATAGAAAAACCTATCATAATATCCCCTCTATTCTTAACTAAATATATTATACAATAAATATATTTTAAATAAAACTAAAAAAGTGAAATTATGATTTCACTTTTTCAATACTAGTTTTATATCCCTATATTGAGATTCATAAATTTCTTTAAGTAAAGGTAAGTTTACCTTTCCACCTGCATTTAATGGTAAATCTTCCAAATAAATATATTTAAAAGGTATTGCAGGTTCATCTAAATTCTTATTACATAAATCTTCTATTGCATATTTAACTTCATCTTCTTTTGATTTATACTCCTTATTTAATGAAATAAAAGCAATAGGAACCATTTCTTCTAGAGGATGCTCAACAGCAATAACGCCACAATTTTTAATCATTGGTAAACTTTCTAAAAATTCATTTATTTTTCCAGGATGGACATTAAAACCTTTTCTCATAAAAATATTACTTATTCTATATTTATGAAAAAATTGTCCATCTTTATCCATAATACCTAAATCTCCCATATGCAACCATATTTTTCCATCCTTATGAATTTTTAATACTTTATTTGTTTCATCTTTATTATTAAGATATTCTTTCATTACAGTAGGGCCAGTTAAACAAAGTTCTCCTTCCATACCATAAGGTAATTCTTCATCAGTTCCAGGCTTAAAAATACCAGCATTAACTAAAGGTAAAGGTATTCCAACACCACCAAACTTATATGTTCCTGGCATCGCATAAAAACCACCACCAGTATTTTCAGTAGACCCTAAACCTTGTCTTACAAATAATTTTTTTACTTTTCCATCTTCACAAAAATCTTCATCAACTTTGTTTAAACCCTTTTCAATATCTTTCTTAAGACTTGCTCCTCCAGATACAAAATTTTTAATAACAGGAATTTCTCCATTTTTAAACTCATCACTATTGTATATATTTAAACAATGAACTGGCCCTCCTAAAAAATGATCGGGATTAATTTTTTTAATCAAACCTGGCAATTTATCAGTAACAAGTTCAGGAATTAATACAGATTTTAAACCACCACAAGTTGTATAATGCATTGCTGCAACCCCATAAGCAATTGATTGAAGCAAAACATCTAAAAAAACATCTTTTTCTTTAAATAAACCAGTAGCCATATGCTGGATAGCCGAAGCGTTTAAATTAGTATCTGTTAAACAAACACCTTTAGGAACTCCAGTAGTACCACTAGTTCCCACTATTAAAGCTATATGGTCTTTTTCATAATAAGGAACTATATCTTCTTTGGCCTTTCTGCCTTCACTAATAAATTCTGTATAACTAATATTGTTTCTACCATTAGGTATTCTTATATTATTTTTTAATCTATAAAAAGTTGCAATAGGCTTAGGTAAAGATTCTAATCCATCTACAAAAACAATATTATCTAACTTACTATTATCTATAACTGATTTATACTTATCATAAAAAGGTAAAAATATAAACATATTTTTAATTTCATTTTCTGAAATAATTTTTCCTAATTTTTCAGGTGCGATTAAAGGTGTAATTGAATAAGGAGTAGCCCCCAAAATATTAGAGCCATAAATTGATACTCTACTTTCTGGGATATTAGGTAAAATTGTCGTTAGTATGTCACTACTTTTAATACCTAAAAGTGACAATGACTTAGCAAAATCTCTCATTTTTTTTAGATAATCTTTATAAGTTAGTTGAATACCCTTTCCAAAATTGTTTGAACTTGTTCTTACTTCAAGTGCTACATTATTAAGATAATTTTTAGTATATTCTAAAACCATCTGATAAATAGACATATCAGGAATAATTAATTTATCAACATCAAAATCATAACTTTTAAGCCAAGGTTTATCTATAGAAGAATAACCAGTTAACTCTTTCATAATATTTTCCTTTCAAATAATTATATTTTATTCTATCACATCTCAAAAATAATACAAGAAAAAAAGAATATAACTACTTTATAAATTCTTTTAAATAATTAACAACCCCATCATGATCATTATCAAATTCAGTAATATCATCAGAAACTAACTTTACTTCTTCTAAAGCATTCTTAAGCGCTACACCATAGCCACTATTTTTTACCATATCAATATCATTAAGACCATCTCCAAAAGCAATAACATCTTTAACACTAATATTTAAATAATCTGCTAATTTTTTTATACCATTAAACTTAGAACTTTCATTAGCCAATACTTCAATGTACTTTCTATCCGAAAAAGAATCTTGCATTATAATAACTTCCACATCATTAAAACTATTAAGCATTTCATTATAAACATTAATAGTTGTTTCATTATTATCAAAACTTATAGTAATATGAGTAACTTCATCACATTTATTAACAATATAATCTTTATCATAAATGTCTTCTAAACTATATCTAAAAATTACATCTTTACTGCAAATGCTAATATAAGAAAAGTTATTAACATTTGTAAATAATTTATTTATTGTATCTTTACTAATAACATTTTTAATTATAAACTTTTTATCAATAACATCATAAATACAAGAACCTGTATCACTAATGATATAATTAGCAAAACTTGCTCCATTAGTAGCTTTTAAAGCAGATGTTAACATTCTACCAGTAGCAATAACAATTATATAACCATTATTTTTTAATTCATTTAAATATTTTTCACTACTCTCTGATATCATTCTTTTTCTATTTAAAAGTGTTCCATCTAAATCAATTACAATCATCTTCATACTATCACATCCAAAAATATTTTATCACAATAAGAAAAAAACTGAAATAATTCCCGTTTAACTTCTTTTAACTTTAAAATTAGGATACGACTTAGCAATTCTTCTTAATAAAGCGCCTCTACTTAATAAGACTTCCTTAACTTTACTATTTACTTCTTCAGTTGAATCTACATGAACATTTTTACTTATACCTCTAAAATTATATATTATCTTAGTTGAAATACCAAAATCCACTATAAATAACATCGATAAAATAACTACTACTACTTTCAACACCATAGGATCTATTTTATGTATTATATTTAAAAAGAAAGGATTAGCAACATATACAATAATCATACTCATAACACCAAAACATAAAATATTAAACAAACAAATTCTACCATTTATATTAAACTTTCTTTTAGAATAATCCCACCATCTTGTTTTAAACACCTTTTCCATAACATAACTTGTAAAATATTCAAGTAATGAACAAACCAACATAGACATAATAAATAATATTATAGGTTTTTTCATAAATAAACCTGCAAGTAAATAAATAAGCATTCCACCAGTTCCATAAATAGGTACAACTGGTCCAATTAAAAAGCCTCTATTTACAAATTTTTTTTCAACAATTAAAGTCCAAGTAGTCTCAATTATCCATCCTAAAAATGAATATATTAGAAACAAAACTACCAAAACACATATTTTATACATACAATCACATCTCTCTTTAAATAATATAACCCTAAATTTTTATCTTATTCAGTTCTAAGTGCAATAACAGGATCCTTTTTACTAGCCATTCTAGCTGGAATAGAACCACCTATTAAAGTTAACAAAGTACTAACCACTATTAATAATAATGCATGCCAAGGATTTAAGATAGCAACTGTTTTTAATCCAGTTAAATCTTCAAGAACCATATTTATAGGAAATACTAATAATCTAGCAATTAAAACACCAATAAGTCCACTTAAAATACCTACAATTAAAGTTTCAGCATTAAATACTCTACTAATATCTTTCTTTCTAGCACCAAGTGCTCTTAAAATACCTATTTCTTTAGTTCTCTCTAATACACTTATATAAGTTATAATACCAATCATTATAGAACTTACTATTAAACTAACCGCACTAAAGGAAACAAGTACAATTGTAATCGCATCCATAACTTTAGAACCAAATGTAACAAATGTAGAAGCTAAATCATTATAAACTATTTTTTCATCATCACTTTTACCTTCATTATATTTATCTAAATATTCTATTATTTTATCTTTACTATTAAAATCTTTAGGATAAATACTAACAAGATAAGGATCATCTTCACTACCTAAATAAATCATCATATTATGTTTGTCTTCTTCATTAAGAACTTCTCCAGTCATAATATTAACATCTAATTTTTCTTGTGCTTCTACTATATCACTAGTACTATTAACACTTATAACTTTTTCTACTAAATTATTTCTATATAATATATTTCCAATATTAGTAGTACTCATCATAGATTTAGTATCTGTTATATTACCTATACTATTAACTGAAGTAGCTATCTGACCTAAGTAATTATCTTCTTTAGATCTAACAATACCAACAATTTTTAAAGTTAAATTATTTTCACTATCATATACATCTTCATAATCAATATTAGGAATATACATTCCCCTAAAAGAAGTATAATAATCATTATTAAATACTAACTTTATTTCTTTTCCTATTATTTCACTAAAATCTATTTTCTCTTTATCATAATCTATTCCTAAAGTCTTAAGAATTTTAGCATCAACCCTATTTTTATTATCAACAACTAAAACTAAATCAGTTATTTCGGTAGGAATTTTTCCTTCTAATAAATCAAATGCTTCACTCATAAAGTCTTCATTATCTAATTCTTTAGGAATTACACCCATACTTAAATCAGAAGTACTAACACTCTTAACAGAATCATCATATTTAACAAGTAAATTTAACCCAGTCGCACGTGTATATGAAATACCACTTATTAAAGTATCATCTAAACCTTCAATATATTCTATATAATCTCTATTTAAATTATTAGTATGCAAAAGATCATAAGAACTCAAATCAAAAGGAAATATTATTTTATCTTCTGGATAATCTTCTTCACCAGGCATAACTGCACCCATTAAATTTTCCATCTGACTCTCGTTCATTTGCATTGAGCTTTTACTAATAGTAATAGGAAAACTACTAAAAGTATTCTTTTCATATTTATCAACTTGCTTATCAAATCCATTACTTAAAGAAAGAATAATACTAATACCTATAACACCTATACTAGAAGCAAAAGCAGTTAAAAAAGTTCTACCTTTCTTAGTCTTAATATTATTAAAACTTAATTTTAATGCTGTCCAAAAACTCATCTTAGTTTTTTTAATTTTAATTTCATTTTTATT
>CAMENK010000038.1 GCA_945928335.1 uncultured Bacillota bacterium | reverse complement strand
CAAATAAAAGTGGCAATAGGAGAAAGAGGCTCAACTCCAACTATTAAATTATATTCAGACATGGCAGACGAAAATGGAGAACATGCTTTAGTACAAAATATTTATCTTGAAGTAGGTGCTTCTAAAGTTTTTAACTTATATTCTTGGTTAAAAGAAGATGCAATAAATGCTAGTCAAGGCAAATACTTTGTAACCCTAATAACAGCAAGAGGAGAATATTTACCGAGCGAATAATAAAAGCATTTAGACTTAAAAATCTAAATGCTTTTCTATTATACTTATTATTTCATAAAGGATGATTGATAGAATTAAAAGAATAATAATTCCACTCATAACTAAAGTTAAATTAAATATTTGACTGCCATAAAGTATTAAATAACCAATTCCAGCTTTACTTGTAAGGAATTCTCCCATTATAACCCCAATAAGACACATACCAACATTTATCTTACAAGCATTTATTATTATTTTTACATTACTTGGTAAAACTACATATTTAAGAATTTGCATTTCTGAAGCACCAAAAGTTTTTAATATTTTAATTCTATTTTTATTGGTATTCTTAAGCCCCACCGATATTGATTGTATACTAACTATAATAGAAATTAAGACAGCCATAGCAATAATACTTTTCTTATTAGCGCCTATCCATATTATCAAAATAGGACCTAATGCAACTTTAGGTAAACTATTAAAAATTGTTAAATAAGGATCAATTATTTTAGCAAATGTTGAACTCTTATAAATTATTAAAGATATTACAAAACTAACAACTAATGTTATAAAAAATGCAATTAAAGTTTCACTTAAAGTAACCCAAATATGATTGAATAAATTACCAGTAACAAACATATTCCAAATAGTCATTACTATTTTACTAGGAGAACTAGTAATGAAAGTATTGATAACATTTAATCTAGCTAAAATTTCCCAAATAGCAATAATAAAAATACCTATAAATATTTGACAAAACGTAATAAAGAATCTTTTTCTCTTTTCATCTTTTAAAAACTTTTTTTGTTTATCACTAATCATTATCAATATCCTTCCAAATTAAATCATAATAATAACTAAATTCGGGTGCCTTTCTATTATCTATTGGATTACTCTTATTAGTAAGTATAATATTATAAATATTTTTCACTTTAGAGGGCCTTTTACTTAAAACAACTATTCTTTCGGATAAAGAAATGCTTTCTGCTATATCATGGCTTACCATAATAACAGTAATGTTTTCATTTTTAATAATTCTATAAATATCATCACTAACTTTTAATCTAGTTTGATAGTCCAAAGCAGAAAAAGGTTCATCTAGAAATATTAAATTAGGCTTAGTAGCTAGTGTCCTTATCAAAGCAACTCCTTGAATGTTGTATAGACATTTTTTTATTACGTACTCAAACTTTATTTCAGATAACTGGTTGAATTTATTAATTTGTTTTTAAGAAATTCATTACTAAATCAATTAGTACATCTTTTTCTTTTGGATTAGATTGAGCTATAAGTAATGTAATAGCAACTAAAGTGTTATTATCTATAACTTGTCCATTTTCTGTATATAATAGATTATAGAATTCTAAAAAATAAATGAATAATGTTGCAGCAATTCTTTTATTACCATCTATAAATATATGGTTTTTAGTGATTAAGTATAGGAAATTTGCTGCTTTTTCCTCTGTTGAAGGATACAAGTCTTTTTTCGTCAAAAGATTGATATACAGCGCCTATAATTGCTTTTAAACCTTGATTTCTTTCTAATGCAAATAAATCACTATCACTATTAAATTTTAATTTATTTATAATGTTTATACAATCTTCATAAACTATTTTAGTATTGTTTGTAGTTCCACTAGGTTTAGATATTCTTTTGTGGTCATAATCATCAAGCAAGTTTAAGGCATTAGAATAATTGTTTATAACCTTTATAATCTCCTGAGCTTCAGTTCCTTTTAGTTCTGTATCAATTCTACCGGCGATATCAATTAACTTTATTGTTTTTTCAAGATATTCTAATCTTTTTTGATTAACTGCATAACCTTTAATTAAATAATCTTTTAAAACTTTATTAGCCCATTTTCTAAATATAACACCATTTCTTGATTTTACACGATAACCAACGCTAATTATTAAATCTAAATTATAATAATCAACTTGATAAGTTTTACCATCTCTGGCAGTTGTTGCAAATTTTGCAACAACTGAATTATTACTATCTAGTTCTTCTTCTAACGCATTTTTAATGTGTCTAGAAATAACTGATTTATCTCTATCAAATAATTTTGCCATTTGATCTAGAGATAGCCATACTGTTTCATCTCGCATATTTACTTCTAACTTAACATCTTGATTTTCAAATAATACAATTTCATTTTTCACTAATTATCACTTCCCTTACTATATATTTTGATATGTATTAATTGTTAAGAAGTATATAACCCCTCACTTATATTATTCTACAAAACTTTTAAATTCTCTTTTTTTTATTTTGAAATTTATTCGAAATTCCATTTAATTTGAATATCTCTAGTATTTGTTTCTTTATTAAATTTACCAATATAGATTTTTTCAATAAACTCATCAATAATAACTCTATTTAAACTTGCCAGAGTTTTATATTTGCTAAATCTTTTTTTATTATCATTTGTAGCAATTTCTTTTATTTTATAAAATTCAATTTGATTATTTATAGATTTGATTTGGTCAATATATATAGATTTATTAGTATTATAATCACTAACTAATTCATTGAATTGTTCTATAGTAATAATTCCATTAACTTTATCTTCATATAATGACTTTAAATATTTTCTAGTTTCTAATACTTTTTTTATAGCTTCTATTTTTTGATTTTCTAAAGATTTAACCTTGTCAATAAATGTATTTTTATTATTTTTAGTTTTGATTTTAAATAATAATTCTTCATCATAATATTTTTTAATTTTTTTATTTATAGCATCTAATACAATATTTTCTAAAACATCATATCTAATAGAACTTTTGTTAATGCAATCATCATAACCATCTCTATTATTAGAGCAGACTAAATATTCATGTAGTTTAGAATTCTTTTTTCTCATATATCTTTTACACTCTAGACAAAATACTTTACCCGAAAAGTTATGAACAATGCCTGACCCTTTTGCTGGTTTAGTTCTTTCCTTCATTGCAATTTGAACTTTGTTAAAAGTTTCTTTATCAATAATAGCCTCATGTGTATTTTCTTTTCGTATCCAATCCTTTTGGCTTTTCTTTTTATTTTTATGATTTTTGTAACTAACAGTAGTTCTTTTGCCTTGTATTAAATGACCAACATATAATTCATTCGTTAAAATCGTTTTAATAGCATTTGAAGACCATTTTATTTGCTCTCTTGGTCTGTTGCTTATTACATTAAGTTTGACGCCTTTTTGGTACTTATAAAGTGAAGGACAAGGTACCTTTTTTTCGTTTAAATACTTTGCTATAGCTGTAAATCCCATACCTTTTAAATATAAGTCAAAGATATCCTTAACTATAAGAGAAGCAATAGGATCTATTACTAATTTGTTATTATCTTCTTTAGATACCTCATAACCAAATGAGGCAAAAGGAGAAATGAATTCTCCTTGCTTCATTTTAGAATTAAAAGCACTTCTAATGTTGTTAGATACATCTTCTAAATACCATTCATTAACTAAACCATTTATTTGTCTTGATTTCTTATTGCCAGAATTCTCTGTATCAGCATTATCTGATAAACCAATAAATCTAATATTCCATTCCTTAAATTTATTGTTAATATACTTTTCTACAATTTCCATATCACGAGAAAATCTTGATTGACTTTTACACAAAACAATATCTAATTTTTTATCTTCACAATCTCTAATCAATCTTTCAAATTCAGGTCTAAATGTTCCAGCACCAGATAAATCCTCATCACAATATTCTTGAGTAAGTACAAACTCAGGATGTTTATTTATATAATCTATTAACATATTTCTTTGATTCTTAATAGATTCACTATCATCATTTTTATTTATTTTATCTCTATCTTCGTTCGATAATCTTAAATAAATGCCAACTTTAAATTTTTTTTCATCTACATTTGCCACTTCATTCAAAATTAATGCCCCCAATTGTCTATAAATTTATTATTTTTCTAATAAATTTATAATATTATATATTTTTTTATTAATAATCACCTTTAGTTCTTCATAATTTAAATTCTTATCAAAAACTTCGTAAACATTATAAGTTATCAATAAATCACCCTCTAATTAAATATATTAAATAAAATAAAAATTTAAACAAAAATTATATTCAAGTAAAATAAAAAGACCATTATAAAACATTAAATAAGTTTTAATCTAAGATTTAGTTAAATATAAATTTTTCTTAAGTATTAATTAAAAAAGTATATATCAAAGGGTAATGATATTGTAAAAAAATATGGAGCAGATTCTAAAGAGGTAAAAGAATACTTGGAATACTTTAAAAAAATAAATGCAATTAATTTGGAAATAGTAAATGATATTATAAATAAATATGGGTGGCTCAGTGCTGAAAAATCGGTTTTTTGGCTAATCAAGCTATGTTTATAGTTATACAACATGCACCCTTAAATATACAAGAAACTTTTTATCCAAAAATGAAAGAGGCATTACAAAGTGGAAACTTACGACCTCAAGATTTTGCATTATTTGTAGATAAATTAGTCATAAATAAAGGTGAAAAACAAATTTATGGAACACAAGTAAAATTTGATGATGAAATAGGTGGATATATCGTTTTACCTATACAAAACCCTGAAAGTGTGAATGAACTTCGTGTGAAAGTGGGTTTAAAACCTATTGAAGAATATTTATCATTTTATGGGATAAGTTGGGAAGAAAGAAAAAATCAAAAATAATTTAATTAGCTGTGTCTATACTGTATTCAAAGAACTCTTTGCTTCATACCACCAGAAAGACTGCTAATTTTTTTATCCATAAATTCACCTAAACCGTATTTTTTAAGTAAATGCTTTACATAATTACTACTTTCTTCATTACACTTTTTCTGAACTTTTAAACCTATAACTGCATTCTCATAAACACTTAACCAAGGAAATAAACTATCTTCTTGTAACATATAACTAACTTTAACATTATCATTAAACTTAAAACTCCCAGTATAATCTTTATCTAATCCAGAAAGTATATTTAAAAGTGTACTCTTACCACATCCACTTGGGCCTATAATAGATACAAATTCACCATTCTTAACACAAAGAGATAGATTTTCTATAGCTTTAACTTCTCCTGCTAAACTATTATAACTTTTACTTAAATTATCAATTGTTAATAACTCATTCATTAAAACTATTATCGACTATTTTATTAAAATCTATTCTCTCTCCAATAGCATTATTGTATTCCATTAAATCTAATAAATTATTATAAGCACTTTCTTTAATATAAGTAGTTTCCCACCAAGAATCAGCTTCTTTATATCTATCTATTACCTTCTCGATATCCTCTATACTATTATTAGGAAATTCATCTTTAATTATTTTAGCAATAGTTTCACTATTATTATTTTTAACATAATCTAAACCTTTCTGAATAGCTTTAATAAAACTTTCTATAACATCTTTATTATCTTCTAAATAACTTTTCTTTGTATGAAAAACAGTATATGGCACTTCTCCACTAAGTAATCCTAAACTTCCTAAAACACATCCATATCCTTCTTTCTCAATTGATAAAGCAGTAGGTTCAAAAAGATTAACAAATACCTCTTCCTTAGCGCCTATGTAAGCACCACTTAAAGAAGCAAATTCAACTGATGTATCACTAATAACATCATTTTGACTTAATCCATTTTTATACAATGCATAATTGAATACCATCTCAGGCATTCCACCTTTTCTACCAACTAAAATTCTTTTCCCTTTAATATCTTTTAAACTAAAATTATCTTTATATTTACAATCTCCTACTAAAAATTGACCATCTCTTTTAGTTAAACTAGAAAAACTTACTAAATAATCATCTTGACCATTATCATAAACATATATAGTAGCTTCTAAACCACTTAATCCAATATTAGCGTCTCCAGACAAAACAGCTGCAGCAACTTTATCAGCCCCACTGGTTAAAATAACTTCAGGTTTAATACCTTCTTCTTCAAAATATCCGTTATGAATACTAACATAAAAAGGCGTATAAAACAAGCTGTGAGTAACTTCAGCAATAACTACTTTTTTAGTTTCATTAGACTCATTTTCCGTCTTATAAAATAATCCCCAAAATCCAAAAATAAGCAAAGCAAAAACTCCAACACTTAATAAAATTTTTTTCATTTACCCCTCTCTTTCTAAGGTATTATATGACTAACCAATAAATTTTGCCATTAAGAAAAAATATGCTATAATTAAATAACTTGAATATATATTTAGAGGGGATACTATGAAAAAATATATTTTATATAAAATAGCAAGGCCTATAATTACTACATACATGAAATTATTCTATAAAATAGAAGTA
>CAMENK010000037.1 GCA_945928335.1 uncultured Bacillota bacterium | reverse complement strand
TTAAAGCTTCTTCTCCATTTTCCGCTTCAAAAACTATCATTTTTTCATTTTCTAAATAATCTTTTATTACACTTCTAATAAGTTTTTCATCATCAACCACTAATATATTCATTTATCTACCTCCAAAAAAAGCTAGAAAGCATTTTCTAACTTTATTATATTACTTATTTATGAATATTTTGTGAAATTTAATTATTAAAATATTCTACTCCTATTTTTTCTCTGACTTTTTGTAATGTTTCTTGTGCTTTTGTTCTTGCTTTTTTAGTTCCTTCTTTTACTATCTCTTCTACTATTTCAGGATGAGCATCATAGTATTTTCTTTTTTCTCTAATAGGTTTTAAAGTTTCTTCTATTACTTCAAATAAGTATTCTTTTACTACCTTATCTCCTAATCCACCTTTTTCATATTGATTTTTTAAAGATTCATATTTTTCTCTATCTTTACAAAAAGCATCTAAATATATAAATACAGGGTTATTTTCAGTATTTCCTGGATCAGTTACTTTTATATGATTAGGATCTGTATACATACTCATTACTTTTTTTCTTACAGTTTCAGTATCATCTGATAAATAAATACAATTATTCATACTTTTACTCATTTTTGCTTTTCCATCTATACCTGGAAGTCTTCTAGAATTTTTATTTTCTGGTAATACATATTTAGGTCTTACAAGAGTTTCTCCATATGTTTTATTAAATGTATCTACTATTTCACATACTTGTTCCAAAATAGGAATTTGATCTTCTCCAACAGGTACAAGAGTTGCATTAAAAGCTGTTATATCTGCTGCTTGGCTTATTGGATATGTAAGAAAACCTACTGGTACACTTTCTTCAAAGCCTCTTAGTTTTATTTCTTCTTTTATGGTAGGATTTCTTTTTAATCTACTAAGTGTAACTAAATTTAAATAGTATGTTGTTAATTCAGTTAATTCTGGTACTCCTGATTGTACAAATAAAGTGACTCTTTCTGGATCAATTCCAACTGATAAATTATCTTTTATTACTTCAAATACATTTTCTTTTATTTTATCAGTATTTTTAGCATTATCAGTTAAGCCTTGCATATCTGCAGAAAATACATACATTTCATATTTTCCACTTTCCATCATTTCTACTCTTTTTCTTAAAGATCCTACATAATGTCCTAAATGTAATTTTCCTGTTGGTCTATCACCAGTTACAACTATTTCTTTCATTTTATATACCTCGCTCGTTTTAATTATATCAATTTTAAAGAAAAAATGATACCTAAAGTATCATATTAATACCATATTTTTTCTAAATCTACACTAGTACTTTCTGGCATTATGGTTGGAAGTTCAAATTTTGCTAAAAGTGGAATTTTAAAACCTGTTCCAAATACTAAAGCTGTTCCTGGATTTAGACTTTTTACTTTTTCTAAAGTCTCATTGTTAACATTAGTACTTAGATTCTTAACTATTTCAAAATCTTTAGGATGATATAATCTAAATACTATAAAGTTAGAGCATTGGCTAATCGCAGTTGTTGATAATTCACTAGGTCTTTGAGTAATAAATGTTAACATTGTTCCATATTTTCTTCCTTCTTTAGTTATTCTATCAAATATATTATATCCTATTATGTTTACATCATTATCATTTTGTACATATCTATGAGCTTCTTCAAGAATTATGTTAATACTGAAACTTCCTCTTAATTTTAGTCTTGTAGTATAAGTAAATAAGATTTTAGATACTAGTTTAGTTATTATTTTTGCGAATCTATCATCTAAATGACTTAGATTTATATCTATTAGAGAAGCTTTGTCAAATAGTTTTTCTATGTAACTATCTCTATCTAGATACTCATTTATTTCAAATATTTCCTTATCATCAGAGTTTATTATAGTTTGTAATCTAGTTTTAAGGATATTATTTTTATCATATTGATTATTACTATTTAATGTTCCTTCACTTATTAAAGCAAATTCCAATGCATAATATAAATCATTTAATGTATAAACAAATCCTTCTCCCATTACTATATTATCTAAATTTACTTTCTCAAATTGATGTAAGAATTCAGTAACTAATAATATTGCATTCATTTTTCCTTGTTCATCTATTAGTAGGCATTGTTTTAATGTTCTATCATACCCTGGTTGTCTAATAATAGATTCTAGGTTTAAATCTTCTGTATTATAATGTGATAATATTGCAATTATTTGATCTCTCATTTGACTACCACTTTTACCACTTGTTAATACATCAAGCAAACATTTTGCAATTATATCATTTTTATATTCTTTCATTTTTTCATCTGTACTAGTAAATATATATACTAATTTTAATGTTTTTTCTAAAACCGGAATTTGCGTTGAATCTGTTGCAGATAATAATATTGCCAGGTCATCTGCTCCCAATAGATAAGGTGGTATTTTAAGTAATATTTCATCTTCTTCTACTACTTTAGTAGTATATTTTTTAAAGCCAAGTCCTTCTATTTGATTTAATTTTGCAAATGAGTCTTTATATTCACCATAGGCATCAAATAACACAAAATGAGCATTTTTAGGTTTATAGATACTTTGTATAAATAAATTTTCTAATATTCTAGATACACCACATGATTTACCACTTCCCGTATTACCTATTATGCATGAGTGATTAGCAAAGAATGAGTTTATTGGTATAGATACATTAAAAGTTTTATATACTGCTGATTTTCCTATTATTAACGAATCTTTACTCTGAGAGTTTTTACCTATAATAAGTTCTAGTTCCCCAACATTTATTATTCTTACCAAAGCATTAGTGGCAGGTTTTTTAACAACACCTGCAGAAAATACATTGTTTTCAATTTCACCAATCAAAAGAACATTTATGATATTGTCATCCATTTTAACAATTTCGCCTACTGTTTTTTTACTAGGTTCTTCAAAAATTATATGACAATTCATAAATTCTGAATGTGTTTCTTTTTTTAAATTTTCTATAGTTACATTTTTTTCATCAATTTCTAATATTTTTCCAAACATTTCTAACACCCTTTATTCTATATATAGAATAACATATTTTTTTATTTTAATAAAGTATTTTAAATTAAAAATGTGTTCAAAGTCTTGACTAGCTAATTTTTTTTTGATATTATTTATTTGTTTTCGATGGCGATGTAGCTCAACTGGCTAGAGCGCACGGTTCATACCCGTGAGGTTCTCGGTTCGATTCCGAGCGTCGCTACCATTAAGATTTATCCTCGCACATCAGAAATATAGATTGCGAGTTTTTTTATTTTTAAATTACATATATATAATTTACTATATGACCTTCTAAATAACCCCAAACATTCGAGTAAAATTTAAAATGGCTTTTTATGTTGTTTAATAAATATTTATTTCTAAAAATTATATAATATTATAGAAGATATTTTTATTATTTGATATTTTTACTCTTCTATTATATAATATTTTATACTTTTGAAAGGAAGAAATTTAATGACATTAAATGAGTCTAAGAAGTATGCTAATTATATATGTAATGTAGGTAATATTTTGGAGCATTTTGATAGGCTTTATCCTTTTACTACTGAAAATATTTCTGGTTATTTTAAAGAAGAAGAAATTAAAAATAGAAGTATATTAACTGTAGGTAGTTCAGGAGATCAAGCTATCAATGCATTTTTAATGGGTGCTAAGGAAGTAACTATTTTTGATATAAATCCTTTTACTAAGTATTTTTTTGATTTAAAGAAAGCTGCTATTATAAATTTAGAGTTAGATGAATTTTTAAAATTCTTTTGTTATTGTCATTATCCTAAAACGTTTTATAAAAATCCTACTTCATTAGATAGTTCAGTTTTCTCTACTATTTCTAAGGATTTAAATATCGAATCTTTAGAATTTTGGAGTTATCTTTTTAATGTATTCAAATCTAAACATATTAGACAGAGATTATTTATTGATGATGAATATCCTTATAGAATTGTTTCTAAGCTTAATAATTATTTAGATGAAAAAAATTATTATATTTTAAAAGGAATTATTAAAGAATTTAATCCTACATTTATTGAAAGTGACTTATTAAGTATACCTAGTAAACTTACAAAAAAATACGATACTATTTATCTTTCTAATATTTCTCATTATTTAAAGGATTATCAATACTCATTATATTTATTTAGAGATAATCTTTTAAAACTTAAACAATTTATGAGTGATGATTCTATAATGTATTTTGCATATTTATATGATATGAATGAAAAAACAAAAGCGCATTATTATTGGGATCCTATTCATCATTTAAATTATGTTAGAAGTGTTTTTGAGAATGAAAAAATTAAATTTGAGTCTTTTAAAGGAATACATGGTATATTTCATGATGAAGAAAATTTTAAAGATTCAGTATTATCTTTAAGAAAATAGTTGTATAATTATAGTTGGAGAAAATATGAAGAAGAATATTATTATAGGTTATACTAATTCTAAAAGTGAAGAAAAAAGAGTTGCTTTTGAACTATTTAATTATTATTCAAATAGTAAGGATTTTTATGTTGAAGTAATAGATTTTTCATCATGTTTTGATGTTAATACAAATTTTAAAAAATTAATGCTTAAGAAAAAAATATTTAGCAAGACTAGCCTTAAATTAAGTGATTCAAATATTAAAAATTATCTTAGAGATTTTAATCCCGATTTAGTTATATCTACTAATTATTATATCGATTATTTAATTAGTTATTATAATAATATAAATTTAATAAAAACTAAAGTAATTAGTATTTTATGTGAAATATCTTTAGATCATTTTAATGCTAATTTATCAAATGCTGATTATTATATTGTAAATAATAAAGTAATGAAAAATAAGTTGTTAAAGAAAAATATTAGCAATAGAAAAATTATAGTTGCTGGAACTCCTACTTTTTCTTTGGATAATTTAAATATTGAGGAGAAAGGCTTGACTTTAAAGAAGTATAGTTTAGAAACTGATAAACCTATTTATTTAATGATTGCTAATGGACATGATTATATATATGAATATTTTAAAGCTTTAGTTAAAAAGAATTTTGAAATAAATATAATATTTATTTCTGGTAAAAATAAGTCTTTAATGACTAAATGTGAAGAATATGTTTTTGAAAATAATATTAAAAATGTTCTTGTACTTGGATATATTAAGGAAATTTATAATCTATTTAATATAAGTGATGTTATTATTACTAAACCAGGGACTAGTACATTAATTGAATGTATGAATTTTAAAAAGCCTTCTATTCTTTTACCAGGGATAAGTATTGAGGAAAGAAAAAATTTAAAGTTCATGGTAAAGAATCACTTATCTTTTAAAGCAACTACACCTTTGGATTTAGTCAAAAAAGTAAGAATATCTTTAAATTATAAATTTATTACTAATTCTATACAAAATAGACTAAAAAAATTAAATAATTATGATTCTTGTAAAATTATATATGATTTAACTAAAAAGTTATTAAAAAAATGAGAGTAAAATCTCATTTTTTAGTCTGAATAATTTTTAAAGTAATTTTGTATTAGTACAACTGGAGTTCCTTTATCTCCACTTCCACTTGTTAAATCGCAAAGTGAGCCAATTAAATCTGTATATCTTCTTGGAGTAGTTCCTTGAGTTATTATTGTTCCTTTTAAGTCTGCTTGTTTTTCTTTTATTTCTTTCTTTATAGCTTCATTAAGTTCTTCTCCTCTTAGATTAGCAAATTTATTGTCAGAAATATATTTTAGTTTAATTTCATTTGGACTTCCAATAAGACCACTAGTAAATCCTGGGCTTACTACTGGATCAGCTAGTTCCCAAATCTTTCCAACTGGATCTTTAAAAGCACCATCACCATATACCATTACTTCAATTGTCTTACCAGTTCTTTCTTTGAAAATTTTTTGTATATTTTCAACTAATTCTTGAGAATTACTAGGAAATAATTTTACTTTTTCTTCTGTAGATCTATTACTACCTAGCAAACCGTATTCACTATTATATCCACTTCCATTAATACTTGAAGTCATAATATCATCAAGACCTAAAACAATGTTACCACCATTTTTCTTAATTATTTTCTTAGTATATTCTCTTGTATGTATATCAGCACATAATACATTTTTAGTATAATTTAATATAGTTTCTGGATTATTTGAAAATACAAATTCTATTTCACAATTTTCTTTTTTAGCTAAATCTCTATAGAAATCTACCATATTAACACCAGTAAATATATGTTTAAAGTCACCAAATTTGTTTTCATATTCATCTTCACTTATTACATAATTATTCATTGGAATTCCACTTTCTCTTAATTTATCTTTATCCATTATGTCATTTCCTACTTCATCGCTTGGATAACTAAGTAGCATTGTTATTTTATCCATACTTCTTGCAAATGCACTCAATAAAACTGCAAATCTATTTCTACTAAGTATTGGATATACTATTCCTATGTGATTTGTATTAAATTTATTTTTAACATCAGTAGCTATTTCATCAACTGTTACATAATTACCTTGACTTATTCCTACTACTGCCTCGGTAATAGCTACAATATCTTTGTCTTGTAATTCAAAATTACCTTCTTTTGAAGCTTCTAATACACTATTAACAACTATTTCAGTTAAATTATCTCCTTCTTTAATTACCCCAGTTCTTATTCCTCTTGCTATTGTTCCTATTCTACTCATA
>CAMENK010000036.1 GCA_945928335.1 uncultured Bacillota bacterium | reverse complement strand
GCTTCTTTAACTGCATTTTCAACTACTGGAGTAGCTTTTTCTTTTGCATAATCATATAATTCATTTGCTTTTTTTTCGATTTTCTTAGCTTGAGTTTTAGCAATTTTTAAAGCCTTTTCTTTATCTAAATCTTCTACTTCCATTCTCAATTCTTCTACTTTTTGAATGATGTCAGCCTTTACATCATCTGGATCTATTGCTTTAACTTTAACTAATAAATCGTCAAATTTATTTTTCAATTCTTTTCTTGTCTTACTACCTTCTTGAGGTGCAAATAGAAGTCCTAATCCTGCTCCAATTCCTACACCTACTAAAAACTTTCCAAATCCACATTTTTTATTACTCATTTATTTCACCCTTTCTTTTTTTCTTTTCTTTTTTATTAAATACTTTTTTTACCAAATTCATTAAAGAACTTGTAACTGCCTCTCCAATTGCGCCAAATCTATTTGTTGTCATTTCAATTACATTAAATAATCCATTTAAGCTTTCAGCTTTTTTTGTAATATTATCCAATAAATAATCTACTTTTCCTAAAGTACCAACTAATTTTATGCATAGTACTATTAAACTTATAATAAATACAACTAGTGCTACATAAACTAATACGATTAGTGCTTCTTTTAACATTATTCTCCCTCTTTCTCTTCATACATAGAATCTATTAGATTAAATAAGTCATGTTCAAGCGTTTTATCTGTTAGATCCTCTTTTGTTATTCTTTTTTCTTCTTTATTTTCTTCTTCTAAATCTCTATTAATAAATGTTTTTATTTCTTCACGATGTTTATCTTCATCTTCTTCTATTTTATCTTTTATAAGTTCTTCTATTTCACCTATTGAAACATTATGATTACCTTCAATTTCACTTAGTAATTCTTCAATGCTTTTAGCATTCTTATCTTCTACAATGCTTTCAACTTCATCTAAAGTCTTAGTAATTTCTTCATGTGTTTCACCTATATTAGATAAAGTATTTTCAAGTTCATCTTCTAATGTTCCATATGCTTTTCTTCTAACTGAATCATAATTCATTTCAGATGTTTTATGCTTAATAGGTTCTTCATATTTCTTTTGTCTTTCTTTAAGTTCTTCTTTAGTATAATTTTCATCTAGTATTCCATATACAGGACTTATAATTGGACTAGGTTTAAATACTTTTTCAGGAGGATTATTTCTTTCTGAAACATTTTTATTATTCCCACCAAATCTATCATTAAACCTATCTCCAAATTTTTCAAACTTGTTTTCTTTTACCTCAGTTTTTTTATTTCTTTCTAATTCTAAAGCATTAACTCTAGATCTAGTTTTTATAGGCTCATCATCTTCATCATCAAGTATTGGAAATTTAAAAGTATTTTCAGTTTTAAATATTTCTCTTTCAGTATATATAGGTTTTACTGATGGTTCTTCTACTTTTGGTTCTTCTTTTTTAGGTATACGCACCTCCTCTATTTTTGGTTTTTCTTCTTTTTTTACTTCAGGTTCTGGTACTTCTACTATTTCTTCATCATAGAATATATTCTTAATCTTTCCAAATAATCCCATAATACACCTCTTTCTTTAATTGGATTCATTATACATATCTTTTTCATATACATCCAATATATTTTTCTTTTGTTTGCTACTATTTGGTTTTTTTATTTCATAAGTTGTTTCTTTAGAACTTAAATCACCAGTACTTATAAAATTTTCTATAACCTTATCATTATATTTAATAGAAGAAAGTATTATAATTGAATTAACAACTGCAGGTTTTAATTCTTTTTCTTTTACTTGTACCTCTATGTAACTATAATTATACATCATTTTTAGATAAAAGTAATCATTTTTTCCTTTTGTTATTTCAAGAAATCCTAATATGTCATTATATTTAAAACTTTTACTATATTCAATTTCAGGGTTAATACTAAATTCATGTTCATACTTATTATAGTATCCATTAATATCAATATTAAGATAATATTTATTACTTTTATTTAATAATATATGATTAAATTCATCATCCGCATATAATGAAAAGTCCCTAGGCTTATAATATTTAAATCCCTTTCCTAATGTATTATAATGGGTAATTTCACTTTCTAATGTGTTCATAATTAAGCTTTCGTATGTTTGATTACTTGTCACAGTTGAACTACAACCAACTAATAATAAACTAGAAAGTATAATTATAAATTTCTTCATTCAGTTTCACCCACTTCTATAGTTAATTATAACAAATATTATTCAATTTTCCTAGTGTATTTTTTATGTAATTTATTTTACATAATTTTACATTAGATTTTAATGACCTTTACGTAATTTATATTTTTACCTTTATCAATAAATTTACTTTCATATTCTGTTCTGATAGTATCAAAATAATTCCTAGATTTTTTTATTATTATATCTTTATTCTTTTTAAACATTTCTCGTCTATATAAGAATAAATCATCATTATCAGTTTTTTGCTCTATTACTTTTAGGCCTTTAAATATTTTATCATATTTATTTAAAAATACTTCACTTGTTAGTCTTCTTTTAGCATGTCTTTTTTTAGGCCAAGGATCACTAAAATTTAAATATATTTTGCTTACCTCTTTATCAAATATATTATCTATATTTATTGCATCTATACATATAATTTTAATATTATTTAAATTTTCTTCTTCTATAGTCTTTATAGCTTTTAATAATACACTTGGATACTTTTCTACACCAATATAATTAATTTTAGGATTTCTTCTTGCATGCTCTATTAAGAAGTTTCCTTTTCCCATTCCGATTTCTATATAAATTTTTCTATTATTATTAAATACTTTATTCCATTTACCTTTATGTTCTTCAGGTTTTTTTATAACAATATTACTATTTTCAACTACTTCTTCTGAACCTTTTATATGTTTAAGTCTCATATAACCACCTATTACATTATACACACTTTTTAGTCTTTTGTCATATAATAATTACGAAATGGAGGATTTTTATGAAAGGAAATAGAGATATGGTTTATGGTAACTATAATGCCGGAGCTTTTAGTGAGCCACAATTTATACCACCTCAAGGTTATAATATAAATACCCAGTATCAAGCATATGGGCCTAATGTGATGGTGCCTTCAGGAAATATGAACTATGGTAATATGACTAACAATACTTATGTGGACGAATATGACCAAAGAATAAGTAAAATAGAAAGGCAAATTAGAAATCTTGATGCTAGACTTAAAAAATTAGAAACAGGTAGCACTAATTTAACCGATGATACAATAGTCGATTCAAATCTTTATATGATATAAAAGAAGTCTATTTTTTCAAAGACTTCTTTTTACCTGCAATTAGTTTTTTAAATTTCTCTTGTAATTCATTAAATGAATGTATATCTTCTAAACTTTCTAATAATTTTTCATTTATACTTTTACATGTTCTTGTTAATTCCTCATAACTATTTGGAATAGTATTTAAGACTATACTATCTACTGCTTCATTTATAATACATATTTTATACTTATCATCAATATATGTAGGAATAAATTTGCTTACTATAGGCATTGAATTAACAATATTAGTATATTCTTGATTATTTAGTTTTCTTAATGCTAATACTCTTCCACAGTTATAACAATATAATCTTGGAAAATAAATTGTGTTTTCATCTTTCTTTTCATAATGAATTAAAAATAATTGATGGTGTGCACATGAATGTTTATGTTGTTCTATTTCTTTATCTATTTTCTTTGTTAAACATTTTTTTCTTTTTTCTAATTCTATTTTTCTTTTTAAATACATTTCTCTTTCTTTAGTAAAATTTTTCATAAAACCTCCACTATTTTTTTAGTTTTCATAAAAACACCTTTCTTAGCAATTTATTATAGCATACACTAATTAAAATAAAAAGTTCTATTTCTAGAACTATACGTATTTATCAATATCGCTTGGCACTTTATCATTTATAACCATTTCTACTATTTTATCTTCTTTTTCTTTACTTACTTCTTTTCCAGTAATAATACTTATTTCATTTATAATGCTTCGTAAATTATCCTCGTTTTTAAAATCTCCATCTTGTAATCTTCTTGCTAAACTAATTATAGTGTCTTTATTAACATTAGTCTTTTTTTCTATTCTATCAAATATATCTTCTTTAGCCATTTAACCCACCTCTAGAATAGTATATGAAAAAAGCGAATTTGTGTTATTCGCCTTTAATAGTTAATTTTCTTGTATAATTTACTTCATTTAATTTGAGTTTAAATACTTCTATAAAATCATCATAATTGACTTTAAATACTAAGAAATAATTTAGTTTTCTATCTAATTCTTCTAATAGTAAAGTTAATTCTCTATTATCAGATATAGATAAATTTATAACTATATAGTCTATTGCTTTTTTATATAATCTTGCATAACTGTTTAGTATTGTTATTTCATTATTTTTTACTAATAAATCTCCAAGATTATCTATTTTATAAATTGAATTTAGGGTAATTAAATCTTCGCTATCATTTTCATCAACTAATTCAATTTTATTTTTAGTATAATTATAAACTAAGTATTCTGTATCACTATTGTATAAAGTTCTATTGTTTTTACAATATCTTCTTAAAACTATTCTTAAGTTTCCAAACATATTTACTCTCCTTTGTTTTTAAAGTTTAATATTATAGGTGTTCCACTAAAATCAATATTCTGTCTTATTTTATTTTCTAAATATCTTTCATAACTAAAGTGTATTAAACCTTTACTATTAACTTCTATATCAAATCTAGGAGGTTTTGTTCCACTTTGATGAGTAAAATATATTTTAAGTTTTTTACCTTTATAAGATGGAGGCGGTGTTTCCATGAATGCTTCCATTATTATGTCATTTAAAATGCTAGTTTTAATTTCTTTTGTAGCATTTTCATAACTTTCTAATACTAATGGCATTAGTGTACTTATTCTTTTTCTTGTTTTAGCACTTAAAAAGCATACTTTTGCATAAGGCATAAATTGAAAGTTATTTTTTATATCTTGTTTCCATTTTTTCATAGTTGCATCTTTGTCAGTTTCTATTGTATCCCATTTATTAACTACAATTACTATCGCTTTTCCTGCTTCAATTGCATAGCCAGCAATATGTTTATCATGTTCAATAATACCTTCTTCAGCATTTATAACTAATAGGCATACATCACTTCTATCAATAGCGCGCATGCTTCTAAGTAAACTATATTTTTCTACACTTTCAAATATTTTACCTTTTTTTCTAAGACCAGCTGTATCAATAAGAATATATTCATTTTTATCATATGTAAGTACAGTATCGATACTATCTCTAGTGGTACCAGCAACATCACTTACTATAACTCTTTCTTCATTTAATAATGCATTTACTAAACTACTTTTTCCAACATTAGGTCTCCCTATTACAGAAAATTTAAGGCGATTATCTTCTTCTAAAATCGAATCATCAAAATTTTCAGTTACCTTATCCATTAAATCACTAATGCCAATATTATGTTCAGCGCTTATAGGGACATATTCATCAAATCCTAATGTATAAAAATCATACATATTTTCTTCGCTCAATTTATTATCTATTTTATTTATAGCAACAATTACTTTTTTATTTGTTTTTCTTAACATATCTCTTATAAGAATATCATTACTAGTTATGCCCTCTTTACCATCTACTACAAAAATTATAACATCACTTTCATCTATTCCAATTTCTACTTGTGCTGTTATTTCTTCATTAAAAGTTCCATCACTAATATCTATTCCACCAGTATCTATTAGATAAAAACTTTTATCTTCATATACTCCACTTGCATATATTCTATCTCTAGTTACACCTGGAATATCTTCTATAATAGATATTTTCTTTTTAACTAATCTATTAAATAAAGTGCTTTTCCCTACATTAGGTCTACCTACTAAACAAATAGTATTTTTTTTCATGAGTTCATCCCCTTTCAAAGCAAGTTTATTATAGCAAATAAAGTACAATAATACAAGAAAAAATAGAAACCTAGGTTTCTATTCTTCAAAGAATTTATCTATAGATACATCAAGTACTTTGCTAATTTTATAAAGTGTATATATACTTATACCTTGACATATATTATGGCTTTCTAATGCACCAAGTAATGCAGTAGTTACATCTATTAAACTCGCTAATTCTTTTTGAGTATATCTTCCGTCTAGTTTTCTATATTTTCTTACATTCTTACCAATTATCATTTTTAATTCATTTTCTGTTATCATACATACTCCTAATTTTCGGCATTAGCGCAAGTGTCATCTACACTTACTTTGTAAGGATTAGATGAAGTTCCATCACCAGAAGACCATTTAGTACAAGATTTTAATGATATTGAAGGACGTACGGCGTCAGAATAGTCTACGTAACGTCCAGTATTTAAACGACCTGAATAGTTAGAACCAAAGACATTCCATTCGGTAGAATAAGAAGCGCCCCAGAATCCAGGCGATAATGTCCACCATTGATTAGTTCCTGTTATACTACTTCCTGTGCTATTTGTATAATACCATGCATATGGGCTAGATAAATTAGTATTATATACTCCTCCTGCATACGCTACTTCATCTACGGTCATTAATGCTATTGGATATTTTAGTTTTCCATTTCCTCCACCACTTGTACTTGCACTAAATTTATCTTCTACTGCTTGTGTACTTTCAAATAATCCTCCT
>CAMENK010000035.1 GCA_945928335.1 uncultured Bacillota bacterium | reverse complement strand
TACTTAAAAATATTAGAATAATTTTATATTTTGAATATACATAATAATTTAATAAAACATTTAAAGTAGTTATAATTACAATTGAAATATTATTCTTCTTTTTAAATACTATTTTTTCATTATTTGCTAACGAATAACATTTAACTAAAACAAGAATATTAAAAAATATACTCAAATAGCAAACTAATATATTAAGAATTTGCACATTCCATCAACTCTTTCTTACGCAATCTAGAAAGCATATAAACTTTTTCACCAGTATCTAAAATAAAACAACTGTCCTTCCAATCAAAAACTTTTACTCTCTTTTTATTTACTATACAAGCTTTATGAGTATAAACAAAGTTATTTGTCAAATAAGTCATAAATTCTTCTAAAGTCATAGAAAACTTAAAACTACCTTGATCCGTAACAACTTCAATTTTTCTTTCATTATTACATTTATAAATATATAAAATTCTGTCATATTCAAAAATATAACTCATTTTAGAAACATTTATTTTAAAAGTTTCTTTATAATTTAATTGTTCTAAGCATATATCGAACAATTCTAACAAGTTCTTTTGCAAATTTTCATCCTTAATAACATAATCTAAAATTTGTAATCTTTCTTTAAATGTACTTAAAGCCATAGAAGTATTAATAGTAAATATTACTATTGGACTAACCCAATCATTTTCTCTTACTCTTCTAGCTATATCTACTGCTGTTCCATTTGGTAGTTGATAATCAAGTAAGAAAATATATTTATGATAAGTATCTTCTGTATCTTTAAATATATTATCACTAATCTTATCATAAGAAAGAATATCAAATTTATAATTTGTATTTAGCATATAATTCATAATTAAAGATTTAATATCATTAAGTTGAAGTTTATTATCTTCAACAACAACAAATTTTATCATATAACCCTCTCTTCAGAAACACAAACTAACTATATAATAACACTTAATTAAAATAAAAGACAGAGAAATGTACATTAATTTTAAATTTTTTTTCAAAAAAAAGACTTTTTTAGTATTTTTTGCTAAAAAAGTAACTAATTTAATTATAAATCATTTAAATTCAATGTATAAAAGTTTTCTGGATCAATTAAAGAACCTTTATAATAAACTTCAAAATGTAAAGAAGTCTTAAAATTAGAATTTATCTCAGAAGTACCACTTGTTGCAATTACTTGTCCTTGAGTTATAGTATCCCCTTCTTTAACACTGACTTTATCAACACCTTGGTATATAGTATATATATCTTTTTGATGTTCCACTTTTATTATATTGCCCAAAGTATCATCAGTTTCAACGCTTTTGACTTTTCCATCCAAAACACTAATAACATCAAACACATTGTCACTAATATAATCAACTCCTGAATTTTGCATATAAGTGTTTTGGTAATATATTATAGCATTTTCCTGATTTACTGCTTCTCCTTCAAAATCATAAAAATATCTGCCTACACTAACTGTATCGGATTTATAAGGCCTTATAATTGATGAAGAAATTGTATTAGTTGTTTCTTCGCCTTGTACTTTTTGAACATCATTTTCAATTAAACCATTAACACTATATGTAAAATCTTTCTTTTCATCTAAATATTTACTTATTCCAGAAATAGTTAATGTAATACAACCAATGACAGACAATACAGCCACTAAATATAAAGAAGGTACAAATAATTTTTTAAAACTTATTTTTTTCATTGCTCACTCTCCTACTAATAATGTGAACAATAATTATATTTTTATACACAATATTTTTTTAATTCAACTCCTGTATAATAATATTTTAAAATTTCTTCGTAAGTATACCCCATCTTAGCCATTTCATTAGCACCATATTGACTCATTCCAACTCCATGTCCATATCCCCTTGTAATTAAAGTAACAATATTATTTGAAATGATAATATCAAAGTCAGTACTTCTAAGTCCTAATAATTTTCTAAACTCAACTCCTGTATAATGGTTATCATTGATTTGTAATTTATCAACACGATCACTTGAATCTCTAATAATGTTTTTAATTTCTATATTTTTCGTGTTAACAATTTCTAACTTATTAACAAATTCTTCTAATGACATAGTAACTTTAACTTCAAAATTATTAATATTTTTATCCCAACTCGAATCTACAGTAATCAAATATGGAAGTTCCTCTCCAAAAACTGAAGACGAATTTTCAGTTTTTCCATTACTTAAGCTAAAATAAAAAGATTTTATAATATTTTCTTCATAATAAAGAACCTCTTCATTAGTTTCCTTCACTGCGTCTTTTAAAATATTATAATAATATTGAAACTTTTCTCCCCACTTATCATGCATTTCCTCAATAGATATATAGCATTGATCACTAGAAACGGCAATATAATTTACTAAGGTTAACTCCTTATAATAATAAAAAGTTCTTGCCGCTACTGCACCAGCCTTTAGTGCTTCTTTATTAAAAGAGGCAGGCATCTCACACGCTAAAACGCCAATTAAATAATCATCCATAGACATTTGAGATATTGAAGAATTATATGAAACACTAACAATTTTATTTTCATCATACATATTTTCTTTTAATATATTATTTGATTCACTCTCTTTAGGTAGAGTTAAAAGAAAAAGAATAATCAAAATAGGAATAATAATTATATATTTTTTTAATATTTTCATATAATTATATATTCCATAACATCTAATAATATTACTATTTATTATCTTCTTCTTTTTTAGAATTATTTTTTCTTGTAATTTTTTTTACTGAAGAAGTTTTTATTTTTTTAACAGATTTAGAAATATTATTCTTAACTTCGTTAGAATATGAAGTTTCTAAAGATTTTATTTTATCAATCCTTCTATTATATCTCTCTTCATCCTTAAATTTAGCCTTTATATAAGCATCAATTATATCCTTCACTTCAAAAAAAGATAAAGAAGAACTTAAACTAATAACATTTGCATTATTATGTTCCTTACATAATTTAGCTTCTTTAGCATTATCAACTTTTGCACACATAATTCCTTTAACTTTATTTGCAACAATAGACATTCCAATGCCAGTACCGCATACTAAGATACCATTAGTTATTTCTCCATTATTTATGGCATCAGTGACCTTAATAGCAAAATCATTATAATCTACACTATTAGTATCATTAGTACCAAAATCAATAAATTCTATTCTTTTTCTTTTTAAATATTTTATTATTTTAGTTTTAGTTTTATAACCCCTATGGTCTGAAGCTATACCTATTTTCATTATATCACCCAATATAATTATAAATGTCTTTTATAAAAAAATAAAGATTAAAATAAAAAATAGCCATTGATGACTATTTCATTCCATATTTTTCTTTAAATTTTTGAACATTACCAGTTCTTGCAGTTACACGTTTTCCTGTATAAAAAGAATGACATTTATTACATGTTTCTAATTGTATTTCACTTTTAGTACTCATAGTAGTAAATTCATTACCGCAAGCGCATTTAACTTTGCATTCTTTAAGTTCTGGATGAATTCCTTTTTTCATTTTCATTCTCCTTTCGCCATAGTTTTAAAACTATAGAAACCCTTCGTGAAGTAATATATCATTTTTCAATAACTTTTTCAAGAGAAATTTTTTATTTTAATACATATTTAAAGTTAAAAGAGACCTTAATATATTTGAAAGCATCATATCTTTATCATCAATTTTGTTATTATTTATTAAAATAATAGTTCCAATCGTATTAGCATCAACTATAATAGGAAGAATTAAAAAATACTTATCAATTACTTTATCTCCAAAAAATAATTGATAATCTTGTAATATTTTTCGTTCTTCTATTGACTCTAATACTTTTTTATTATTTAAAATACCTATATAACTACTATCACTACTAACTATTATTTTTTCCTTATCTGTTATACAAATTAATGAATTAGTAAACTTTTTAAATTCTTTAATCAAAACCTCAGCATATTCCTTTATTGATAAAATCTTAACATACTTTTTTAAAACAATATTATCATTGTCAACAAAAATCTGCAAATCTTCTCCATTTTTTATATTTAAACTTTTTCTAATTTCTTTTGGAATTACAATTCTGCCTAAATCATCTATTTTTCTAACAACACCTGTATTTTTCATAAACACCTCTATATATATTTTGACATAAAATAACATAAATATACTATTTGACATTAAACTTCTAATAAATTATACTTTAAGTAGGTGATTAAAATGAATAATATTGTAGAAGCAATAATAGAAATCCCAATGGGAACAAAAAATAAATTTGAAATAAATAAAGAAAGTGGAAAGATAAAATTAGATAGAGTACTATATAGTGCTTTAACATATCCTGGAGAATACGGATTTATCGATAATACTTTATCTCCTGATGGGGATCCTTTAGATATATTAGTCATAAGCTCATATCCAACATTTCCAGGTTGTGTAGTAGATGCGAGAGTAATAGGCTATTTAGCAATCATCGATAATGGCGATCATGATGAAAAAATAATTGCAGTAGTAGATAAAGATCCAAGATTTGAAAATATTAACAAACTAGAAGATTTAACAGAACATCAAAGAGCAGAAATTAAAGACTTTTTTCAGAATTATAAAACCTTACAAAATATAAAAGTAACTACTAAAGATTTTCATAATAAAAAAGAAGCATTGATTCTTATTGAAAAATATAAAGAAGAATATAAAAAAACAAAAATTAATTAACCGCTAATTTTTGTTTTTTTCTATATAAATCAATAAATCATAAACATAAAATAAATAATGTTTTTCTAAATTAAATTTATTAATTGATATAAAAATTGAATTTCCTCTATAAACAAAATTAAATTTAGTACATATTTTAGTAGCCTCAATAAATAATTTTTCAATATTTAGTTTCTTATAAATATAATCATCTAACCGAATAGAAAATTTATTTTTATCATTAGTTATCAATTTAATATTTAATCTATTTAATAAACTTTCTACCAATACTTCATACATATATAAATTTAAATTATCATCTACTATTCCAAATCTATCTTCTATTTCAGCATAAAGTGATTTATATTCTTCATAAGAAGAAATCTTAGAAATTTTTTTATGTAATTCTATAATAATATTATCTTCTTCAGAATATTTTTTATCTATATGATTTTGAACGTCATCAATTTTGGTAATTTGATTTTCTTCCTCTTTTTCACCCTTAAGTTCCTCATTTATTAGCTCAATATATAAGTCTACTCCAACAGAATCAATAAATCCAGCCTGTTCTTTACCAAGTAAATCACCTGCACCCCTAATGCTTAAATCTCTCATAGCAATTTTATAACCACTACCAAGTTCAGTAAATTCTTTAATAGAATCTAATCTCTTAATAGCTGTATCACTCAATACCTTTTGTTTATCATACATTAAATATGCATATGCTTGTTTATCGCTACGCCCAACTCTTCCTCTAATTTGATAAAGTTGACTCAATCCAAATTTATCAGCATCCATTACAATAATTGTATTAGCGTTAGGAACATCAATACCATTTTCTATAATAGTTGTACTAACTAATACATCAAACCTTCCTTGATTAAATTCATAAACTACATCTTGCATTTCATCTTTATTCATTTTACCATGTGCATAACATATTGAAACTTCAGGAATAAGCATTTTTAATTTAGCAACAACATCTTCCATATCTTCAACTTTATTATAAAGTATAAAAGATTGACCAAACCGTGCTTTTTCTTTAAGAATAACTTCTCGAACAATATACGGATCATAATTTATAACATAAGTCTGCACTGGTAATTTATTAAATGGTGGAGTTTCAATTAAGGATAAATCTCTTATACCAATCAAACTCATTTGTAAACTCCTAGGTATTGGGGTTGCTGAAACACTAAGTACATGAACATTGGATTTAATTTTCTTAATCTTTTCTTTATGCATAACTCCAAATCGCTGTTCTTCATCAATAATTAATAAACCCAAATCTTTTAATTTAATATCAGGGCTTAATAATCTATGTGTTCCAAAAATAACATCAATTTTACCATTAGATAATTTTTCTAAAATTTCTTTTTCATCTTTTTTTGAAGTATATCTATTTAAAACAGCTATATTAACAGCAAAATTTCTAAATCTACTTAAAGCCGAACTATATTGTTGAAAACTTAATAAAGTCGTAGGACACAAATACATTACTTGCTTATTATTCATAATTGCTTTAAAAATCGCCCTAAAAATAACTTCAGTTTTACCATATCCAACATCACCACATAAAAGCCTATCCATAGGTTTAGAACTTTCTAAATCTCTTTTTATTTCAGCTGAACATTTCAATTGATCTGGAGTTTCTTCAAAAATAAATTCATTTTCAAAAATAGTTTGTTCAGGAGTGTCTTCCTTAAATGGATCAACTTTAGAAATATTTCTTTCTCTATAAATTTTAACAAGCTCACTACTTATATCTTGAATCTTATTTTTGATTTTTAATTTAGTTTTTTGCCATTCAGTACTATTAAGCTTATAAATGGTAGGCTTAGCACCATCCTTAGATGAATATTTATAAAGCTTATCAAGATTATCAACTGAAAGATATAATTTATCATCACCTTTATATTTAATCATTATATAATCTTTAGCTAATCCATTCTTTGTAATAGTAGATATCCCTAAGTAAATACCAATTCCATTAGTTTTATGAACAACATAATCTCCAACTTCTAACTTATCTAAAGATTCTATTTTCTTACCTAACTTATATCCAGTTTCATATTTAACTTTATTTTGAAAAGTGAACAAATCATTTTTAGAATAATAATAAATATCATTATAAATAAATCCAGATGCTATATCAATTTTTAAAACTTTAGTATTAATATTTAAAGTTTTAATAAAAGACTCATCCGTAGAACATAAATATCCATTAGTTTTATTAATATCATTTATAAAGTTATCCCTTTTATTGTTATAATTATCTATAGATTTAGAAAAAATAGTTTTATCATATTCACCCTTATTATTCAAAGTATCAACATACAAAGTAAAATTATTTTTAATATCACTCAAATTTAACAACGAATTATAATCTTCATAATATCTCATTTGAACATGTATATTACTTTCCACATTTTTTATTTGATCATAATCCTGATAAACTAAAATTGAATTTTCAACATAATCTAAAATTGAAGACTTTGATTCAT